>CACYEC010000394.1 GCA_902773225.1 uncultured Bacteroidales bacterium | reverse complement strand
TGACGAACTGAAGCCACAGAAAGTGCGCATCCGTGTGTATGGCAAGCAGGTGGAGTATCTGCGGACCTTACCTTTGCATCGCACTCAAGAGGAAGTGCTCACCAAGCATGAGCAGTTCAGTGAGTTTCAGTATCGCGTATGTCTCACGCCCGAACTCTCAAGCCAACTGCTGGCTATGGGCGAAAAAGTCGAGGTGTTGGAACCCATGGAACTGAGGGAAGAAATCAAGAAAAGATTAGAAGAGTGTTTAACGAAATATAGATAAAGGGTCAGAATTATCCATAAGAACACATGATATCCACTAATCCCTAAATACACAATGATTATTAAAGTACATAGAGGACTTGAACAAGTCGGTGGTTGCATCACAGAGATAAGCACAGCCACCACACGTGTTTTCATCGACATGGGGCAAAACCTTCCTGGGGTTGGTGAGCCAACGACCGAAGAACAAGACGCAAAGATGGTCAACGACATTTTTGCTATGGATGCTCATAAACAGACTGCTGTGTTCTACACCCATGCCCATGGTGACCATGTGGGGCTGTTTCAGCATGTTCCTGCTGATATACCCCAGTATATCTCAGCAGGTGGTAAGGAGATACTTCTTGCAAAATACGAAACGCTCAAGAAAGGGCATGAAGGTCGAAAGGAGCAAGGCTTGATAAATAGTATTAGTCAGATGTTGAAAGGATGGTTAGTGACACAACAAGCCGTCATCCGGAAAGATGAGGACCTCATCTCGCGCATCAAATCATTTAGGACTTGGGAACGTCCTAAACCACATGCCACACCACCGACCTTAACTGTCGGTGACATACGCGTTACGCCGTTCTTTAACTGCCATAGCATGTACGATTCGCATATGTTTCTCATTGAGGCAGACGGAAAGCGAATCTGGCATACTGGCGATTATCGTGAACATGGCTATCTTGGAAAAGGTCTTTTTCCCACTTTGAGAAGATATGCTACCGATATCGATGTGCTTATCACAGAAGGCACAATGCTCAATCGTACTGATGAGTGTATTCACGAAAGTGAGGTGGGTCGTAGGATGGCGAGTGTGATGAACGCCTTCAAGTACGTCATCGTGTTGGCGTCTTCTACTGATATTGAACGTCTTGCGACTATCAAGGAGGCTTCCAAGACAACTCATAAACCTCTGTATATCTGTAATGGTTTGATGAAACGCACTATGTTGATTTTCACTCGTAGGGAAGGAAAGGTGTCAAAAGGACTGTTTGAATTTCATCCTCATTACATCTCTAAAAAGAATGTTAAGAAGGATTCCATGAAGAAGAAGGGGTTTGTGTTAATCTCGGGTGCAAGCAACCTTGCTTTCATACAAGAACTATGCAAAGACTTCAATCCATCGGATGTACTACTTATTTACTCCTCTTGGGATGGGTATTATAAGGATCCAGCCCAGGTTGCGCTCAATCCTCGGTATAAGTCTTTCCGTGAGGCCTTCACTAATGTGATTGACATCCACACACCTGGACATGCCGACCGAAAAACCATTGAGAAAGTGATAGAAGTGGTGAAACCCAAAGAAGTCATCTGTATCCATAAGGAGCCAGGGGCTGAATTGTAATGTCCAAAAGGTCATTGTCACTGATTGCATTCTCTCTCCACCGAAGATGAAAACACAAAAATTTGGTGATTGGTGTTATTTTTCTTACTTTTGCATTTCTGAATCGCAAGAAAGGGTGAGACGCGTGTCTGCATCCTTAAAGTGCTGAATTGAAGCAGGGCACGAATAATAACACAAGTGTAATAGATGGCAGGCCTTGAGAAGTTATTGATTATCTACCTTATTGCTGTCAACGTGGTCACATTTATCATGTACGGCATAGACAAGTGGAAGGCAACGAGAAAGAAATGGCGTATCCCTGAGGCCACGCTGTTGGGATTTGCTGTCATTGGTGGCGGAGTAGGAGCTTGGTTAGGCATGAAGTTGTGGCGTCACAAGACCCTGCACAAGAAATTCAAGTATGGCGTTCCGATTATACTGATTGTCCAAATCGCATTGATAGTTTGGATTACAAGAATGTGAGAACGATGAAGAAGATTATTAATCCCTGGCGATATCATCCAGGATACAACTGTTTTGGTTGCTGTCCTGAGAACCCCATAGGGCTTCATTTGGAGTTCTATGAGGATGGCGACGATATTGTCAGCACATGGCATCCTGCAACCAACTATCAGGGATGGGTGAACACCATGCACGGTGGCATCTTGGCTACACTGATAGATGAGGTATGCGGATGGGTGGTTACCCGCAAGATGCAGACCAGTGGATATACGGTACAGTTGAATGTGAAGTTCCGAAAGGCTGTTCCTACCACAGAACCTGAACTGACCATACGGGCAAGAGTTCTGAAGCAAGTCCGTAACCTGTTGTATATCAATGCGGAGATTGTCAATTCCAAAGGTGAACTCTGTAACGAAGGCGAGGCGGTCTATTATTTGATGAATCAAGAAAAGGCTGAGGAAATGGGTTTCAAATATTGTGATGTGGAAGATGAATCCCAGCAGGACTTATGAGTAATTTGAGAAGAAACGCTACTTTGTCTGTCCTTCTGATGGTCAGTTTAGGACATTTGCTGAACGATATGTTCCAGGCTGTCATTCCTGCCATATATCCGATGATTAAGGAGTCGCTGGGTCTGAGTTTCATGCAGATTGGCGCTATCACACTGACCAACCAAATCACGTCTTCGCTTCTGCAACCAATGGTGGGCTATTTCTCCGACAAGCATCCTCGTCCATACGGATTGGTTGTCGGTATGTGCTTCACGCTGACAGGATTGCTTTTGCTTTCCTTTGCCAAGAGTTTCCCTTTGGTTCTGTTTTCGGTGGCTTTTGTGGGGGTGGGCTCATCCGTGTTGCATCCTGAGTCCTCCAAGGTGGCAAGGATGGCTTCAGGTGGTGCTAAGGGTATGGCGCAGTCAATATTCCAGATTGGAGGTAATGTGGGGCGTGCATTCGGTCCTGTTGCTGTAGCATTGATTGTTGTTCCTCACGGTCAAGGAAGCGTCCGTTGGTTTGCCTTGCTGGCGGTGGTCGCTATATGGGTGTTGGCAAGGATTGGTCGCTGGTACAAACGGCATATTGAGTTATACGGCCGTGGTCAATCGAAATTCGATGTAGAGAACAAAAGCCATTTGTCTAAGCGTCAGATTGTCATTGCCTTATTGGTATTGTTGGTGCTGATGTTTTCCAAGGATTTTTATACCGCCAATATCCAGAGTTATCTGACATTCTATATGATGGACAAGTTCGGACTGTCTGTCACTGCATCGCAGTACGTGCTGTTCGCTTTCCTTGTTTCCACAGCCGTTGGACTGCTCATAGGCGGTGAGGTGGGCGACAGGTACGGTCGTAAGTATGTCATCTGGGTCAGCATTCTCGGTTCCTCACCCTTCGCCTTGCTGTTGCCCTACTGCAATCTGACGTGGACTATCATTCTCGTCGTCCTTGTGGGTATGGTGATGTCATCGGCCATGTCAGCCATCCTTGTCTATGGCACAGAGTTGTTGCCAGGCAATGTTGGTATGATTTCCGGTGCTTTCTTCGGCCTGTCGTTCGGTTTGGGAGGCATCGGGTCCGCCATCTTCGGCTGGTTGGCTGATTTGACCAGCATACAGTATGTGTTTCAACTCACAGCTTTCCTACCTTTGCTGGGTATCGTCACCTATCTCCTGCCAAACATCAAGGAGAAATAGTAACTGGGTTGTACAGCCATCATCCCGATGATTAGGTTTTTCCCTATCACGATTAGGGAAAATCCATTTGCATAAAGTGTAATTATGTTTATTTTTGCAACGTGAATCATTAGGTAGAGCTTGAAATGGCATCCTAAACGGTCACAGGAAACGAAAATTAACAAACATTATAAACACATCAGGAAAATGAAAAGGTTATATGTTTATTTGTTCGCGGCTTTGCTCCCCATAGTGGCAAACGCGCAGTACGATGATGACATGTACTTCGGAACTTCCTCCAAGAAGACGAAGACCACTACCACGACGACTAACAAGTCGGCCACTTCATCCGTTTCCGTTGTACCCAAGCAGGTTGTGACGGTGAACGACGACGATCCCGCCGATATCGAGGTCTATAACAAGTCGGCGCGCGACGAGGACGAATACAACCGCCGTTACAACTACTCCGATTATCAGGGGACAATCGAGCAGGCTATCGATACCCTCTCGAGCGACGTGGAGTACGTGGATGACGGCAAGAAGAGCGACTACGACATCAACGATGACGAGAGCGACTACCGCTACTCGCGCCGCATCCTTCGGTTCCACAGCCCTCATGTGGGTGTGATTGTCAGCAGCCCATTGTATTGGGATCTGGTTTATGACTATGGTGCCTACGACTTCCTTTATGCCGACTACTATTACTACGACCCATTCTTCTGGGGGCCAGGTTGGGGTTATGCATGGGGCTGGCGTCCTTGGCACAGTTGGTACAGTCCTATTTGGGGTTACCACTACGCTTATGACCCTTGGTACTATTGGGGCTACGGTCCGATGTGGGGTGGTTACCATCACTATCATAATGGAGTTTATCCCCGTGGCTACTCTGGACGCCGTGGTCACCACAGCCAGATTGCCCGTGTAAACAGCGGTGTACGCACCAGCAGTTTTAACCGTGGCAGCCGTATCCGTAGCGGTGTATCTGCCTTGTCGGCACGTGGTGCTCGCACAGGACGCACTTCAGCCCTCGGTGGACGCACAGGTTATGCCTCCACTTATAACGGCGGCTTGAACCAGGACGGTAGCCGTAGCATCAATGGACGCACTACTGCTCGTACCAGCGGACGTGGTGGTGCTGTCAGCAACGGTACATACGGCGGACGCACCACTGTGGGTTCACGTACTGCTGTCGGTAGAGGCAATTCCAGCATCCAGCGCGGTGCTGTCACCAACACCCGTACTGGCGCATACGATTCAGGTCGTGGCAATTCTCGTGTGAACAGAAACAGTACAGTTAACGACAGCCGCGGTTACAACACATCGTCTTCTTCCAGCCGCAGTACAGTCAATTCCCGCACAAACACCCCTTCCCGTACAACTACAGTTGGACGTGGCGGTACAACCACAGGACGCAGTACCAATACCCCAACCACCAACTCTCGTAGCACTTACACACCGAGCCGTTCTACTTCAACTTCCAGCAGTTCACGCACATCAACTCCAACTCCAAGCCGCAGTAGCAATGGTGGTAGTTTCGGCGGTGGACGTAGCAGTGGCGGTGGCAGTTTCGGCGGCGGTGGCGGTCGCGGAGGCGGCGGTAGTTTCGGTGGTGGTGGCGGTGCCCGCGGCGGACGCAGATAAAGTGTCATTTGCCACTTCGACCACTCCGATTATTCCGAAACATCAGAATTCTCCGAATACTCCGACCATTCTGAACAACAATCATTAACAGCAACTTAAATTACAGCATACATTATGAAGAAATCAGTATTGTTGACCTTGACCACATTGTTGGCCATCAGTGCATCAGCACAGGAAACCTACGATGCGTTACGATTCAGCACTTCCGACCTCAACGGTTCGGCCCGCTATGTGGGTATGGGCGGTGCCCTCTCCGCTCTTGGTGGAGATGTGGCAACGATGTCGTCCAACCCTGCTGCCATAGGCCTTTTCTCCAAGAGCGACGCATCCTTCACCGGTAGTGTGGTGTTTGGTTCTGGTGGTACACTCGGACACGATGGTACGCGCGCTTCTATCGATAACGGTGGTATAGTCCTCTCGTCTATAGTGAAAGAAAGCACCGACAGAGGTCTGATCCGAGTGAACTATGGCGTGAATTACAAGAAGAACAAGAACTACTTATACAACCTTGATACCGATATCGAGCATCTGAATGGGATTTTCTCTCAATCGTATCAGATTGCTGCACTGGGCAATGATTACGAGTATGGCATTTACGACGAACTCAACGGCATCGGAGACTTTGCCAACCCTGAGTTTAATGCCAATAACCAACTTGTTCACGGTGGAGCCACCAGTGGTGTGTTCGACGACAATGGCAACTTCATGGGATATGAGGGAACGGCGGCCAATCGTGCTTTGTTGCAGAAGTCACAGTTCGGAGGTGAGAACGAGGTGGATGTGGCAGTGGCCTTCAATATCAGCAATCAAGTCTTCCTCGGTGTAGGTGTAGGTTTCTACGATATCAACTATAGCCGTGATTCTTACTATGAGGAATTGGGTGTTGACGACATTGGATATGGCATCACCACCATGTACGATACAGACGGTGATGGTGTGGATGTGAAACTCGGTGCCGTTATCCGTCCAATCGAGACCTCGCCTTTCCGTATCGGTCTGAGTGTGAAAACTCCTGTGTGGTATTCCATGCATGATGTCAATGGTGCCATACTTGATTTCTATGATTCAAATGGCAAAAATGATGGTTATGTCACATACAATGGTGCTGAGGTCGATTACAACTTCCATACACCTTGGAAGTTCGGGTTGAGTATGGGCTACACAGTAGGCAACTACCTGGCTCTTGGAGCCGAATGGGAGTTCTCTGACCTTTCTACTGCATCGTACAAAATGAACAGCCATAGCGATTATTTCGATATCGTCAACGACTGGACTAAGGAAAAACTCAAGATGCAGCACACTTTCAAAGCTGGTGTGGAAATCAAACCGACTGACCAGTTCAGTATCCGCCTCGGATATAATTTCGTGACTGCTCCCGTGAAGGATGACGCATACCGACTGGTACTTGCCGACGACTACATGTCAACCGAGACCTATTACACCAACTGGAAAGGCACCAACCGTTTCACCTTCGGTCTTGGTTATCGCTACAAGGGAGGATACATTGACTTGGCTTATCAGTACAATACACGGAAAGGTGACCTCTATGCATTCGACGATGAGGACCTCAAATCTACGGAGATTACCTTTAACCGCCATCAGTTGATGGGAACCATTGGTTTCAGATTCTAATCTTTTGCTTATGATTAGACAATGCACTTGTCGAAGAAATCAACTCTACAAAAAGACGCGTCAACAATGACGCGTCTTTTTGTGTCGTCTTTCTTTTTTTGTTATCACTTTTTATGCTAACTTTGTAATCACATATAATTGATAACTAAACTTAAGCATTATGAAAATTTTGATTTTACAGGCCTCGCCCCGTGCGAATGGTAATACCGCTTGGATGGCGGAGGAGTATAAGAACGCAGCCGAGGCTGCAGGTCACGAGGTGTCGCTGGTGAATGTCGCCAAGAAGAAGATAGCAGGTTGCCTGGCTTGTGAGTACTGTCACAACAAGGGCAATGGTGTCTGCATCCAGAAGGATGATATGCAGGAACTCTATCCGATGATGAACGAGGCTGAAGTGTTGGTGTTGGCCGCGCCCATCTACTATTTCACCCTCTGTGCCCAGATTCAGGCTCCCATCCAGCGTATGTATTGTGTGAACAAGCCCACCAGTGTGAAGAAGATGGCATTGCTGATGTCGTCTTACTCTCCCAATGTCTATGATGGAGCGACTGCCGAGTTTCGTGATATCTGCAACTACTGGGGAGTTGAGAGCATGGGCGTTGTCACTGCCAAGATTGACGAGCAGAAGACAGAGGAAACCAAACAGAAGTTGGTTGCTCTTGTAGGCAAATTATAGATCGTTGATTTGTGTTTTTTTATTGAATAAATTAAATAAATTCAAAGACTTATAATATTTCGTTAAACCGTCACTTTAACCGATGGGTTAACAAAGGTAAACAATAATTGGTCTATAACATTACCGAGTCTTGACTTGGTTTTTACTGAATAAATTGGGGAGTTGGTTGAATAAATTTGACCAGTTCCCCATTTCTTTTTAACTTTGCACAACCATTTTACTATGCACAACTAAATGACAAACAAATAAACTAATTAACAAATTACTATAATATATGAAGAAGATTGTTCTAATTTTGATGACATTGGTCAGTGTGTTGACAGCACGTGCTGATGATTATCCTTACCTGACCTTTGAGACAACAGATGGAATGAAGATTTCTGTCGATGTGTCGAATCTGACGTTGAGCATCAGCGGAAACACACTGACGGCTGGCTCGCAGACCTTCACACTCTCAAACCTCTCGAAGATGTATTTCTCCAACACCGATGAAACCACATCGGGCATAGAGGGAATCTCAGATGCTGCGCTTGATGAAGCAACTGAAATCTACGACCTCCAGGGACATCTGGTTGCCAGGGAGCAGATGCGCAAAGGTGTTTATATAGTGAAGACGAAGCAAGGAACCCATAAAATTATGATGAAATGAAAAAGTTTTTTGCACTCCTTTCAGCCTTTGTGCTGACGATAGCAGCGATGTGCCAGACGTTGAATGTCCGTGTGGGCAATGTCACTTATCAGTTTCCTGCCTCACAAACGGGTGAGATGACCTATGTTGATGGGCAGACGCTGACCGTCATGGGTAAGACCTTCAAGCTTGCTGATATCGACCAAATGATGGTGGATGACAGTGATGTGACTGACAATTTGGTGAGTGTGGAATACGGCACAACTTCGGCTACCGTCTATGTGGCTGGCAATGTGGCGCAATACGTCAATCCCTCGTTCAGTGGCGCCCATGTCATCATTGAACAGTTGAACACTGATGCCGTGGATGACGATGAAATTACCTACCAACTGTCGGGAACGACCTCCGATGGTTCGTTGAGCCTTTCTGGTTCCTACAAATGCACGGTGTCGTTGGCCGGTTTGACGCTGACCAACCCTAACGGAGCCGCTATCAACATCGCCAACAGCAAGCGTATTCAAATCAGTGCGAAGAAGGGAACGGAAAACACATTGACCGATGGCGCAAATGGTTCTCAGAAAGCCTGCATCTATAGCAAGGGACAGATTCAGTTCCAAGGAAACGGAACCCTGAATGTGGCTGGTAAGACCAAGCACGGCATTAAAAGTGCCTCTTATATCAGCATCAAGAACCTGACTCTGAACATTACCTCAGCGGTTGGTGACGGCATCAACTGCGAGGAATACCTGCTGATGAAGAGCGGTACTGTGACCATCAGCGGTGTGGGTGATGACGGTCTTCAGTGTGATTTGAGCGGTGATACATCAACGGGCGAGACAACAGACCACGAAGACGAAGACAGCGGTAACATTTATATCGAAGGTGGCACATTGACCGTGACAACCACGGCTGCCGCCACCAAAGGGATTAAGAGTGCGGGCGATATGACAATCAGTGATGGCGTGCTGAATGTCACCACCACAGGCAACGGAGCTTACGACAGCACCGAACGAGATGCAAAAGGATGCGCATGTTTGAAATCCGACGGCAACATGGCCTTCAACGGCGGTTCGCTGACGCTGAAATCGTCTGGTACCGGAGGCAAGTGCATCAAGGCCGACAAGCAACTGACCGTCACGAATGGCGTCATTTCTGCCACGACCACAGGAAGTCAGTATAGATACAGCAGTAGTGCGACATCATCGGCCAAGGCTATCAAGAGTAACGGAAATATGTCCGTGACAGGTGGGTCGGTCACTGCTACATCGAGTAGCCACGAGGCTATCGAGACCAAAGGTACACTGACTGTCAGCGGAGGTATTGTCTATGCCTTTAGTTCGTCAGACGATGCCATCAACTCGGCAGGTCACATGTATCTGAAAGACGGCACTGTGACAGGAGTCAGCAATGGCAACGACGGCATTGACAGCAACGGCAATATGTACATCTCGGGTGGAACTGTAATTGCCTGTGGTTCAGGTTCTCCTGAATGCGGACTAGATGCAGCCGAGCGTTACAATCTCTACATCACAGGTGGCAATGTGATGGCCATAGGTGGTGGCAACAACTCCGTCACCATGACAACAGGCTCGCAGTGTTTGCTCAGCACTTCTAGTAGTGCTACGGCTGGCACAACTGTCGGCGTGAAGAACAATTCAACGACTTTGGTCACGTTTACCATACCCACTGGATACTCTCCGACAGGCAATGGCGGTGGTGGCGGTGGTGGCGGTCGTCCTGGCGGTGGTGGCTTTGGCCCTGGCGGTGGTGGAGGAGGAAACTCCAGTTTCAGTTATCTAATCAGTTGTTCTGGGCTGACTTCTGGCACCAGTTATACCGTGTCCATAGGTTCTTCTTCCACCTCATGCAAGGCCGCTACCAGTTACACGGGAAGGTGATAACTCCTGAGGCATAAACGAAATACTATTTTCTTGTTTGTTCCGTTTATTATAGAAAAGGATGAACTGGATGAAGCAGTCAAGACAGGAGAATCTGATATACTTGGCAGTGTGGAGCTTGCTTTTTGTGGCTCCCCTGCTGAGTCTGTATGTGCGGACAGTCAGCGACGCGAACCTTGTGTTCGACTGGGCTGAGGTGTTCGTCGTATGGCGTCATCTTGCTGTCTTTTTTGTGTTGTTCCTCGTTCATAATTTTCTGTTGGCACCATTGTTGATACATGGCCGCAAGCGTGTAGTGTATTTCAGTATTGTGACGTTGGTTTTGGTGGCGTTCACGCTTTACCAATGCAACAACCGCCCACAGGATAGAGGACACATACGCCGCAGGCCACCCATAGAGCGTATGGACGAACACGGTCAAGCGCCGATGGAACATAGAGAAGGACACAGGCAACCTCCTATGGAGCAGATGGGTCGGCACAGGAAACAGCCTTTCGACAAGTATGGTCGTCCTCATGACCAGCATCGCCCCGACATGCCGCCTCCCATCATTGGTGAACACGACCTTCTGGCTATCCTCGTGCTTTTCCTGATGTTTGGTGCCAATCTTGGTATCAAGGCCTATTTCCGTAGCCGTGAGGACCGTGTGCGTTTAGCGGAGTTGGAGAAGCGGAATCTGGAACAGCAGTTGGAATATCTGCGATACCAAATCAATCCGCATTTCTTCATGAACACGCTCAACAACATCCATGCCCTTGTAGATATTGACCCAGCCAAGGCGCAAGAAACCATTGTCGAACTATCGAAGATGATGCGCTTCGTCCTTTACGAGGGCGATAAACGAGGTGTGCCACTGACGAAAGAATTGGAGTTCATCCGCACATATATCAAACTGATGCGACTGCGTTATACTGACAAGGTGCGTATTACCCTCGACTTGCCTTCAGAAGTGCCTGACAGCACTATTCCACCATTGATGCTTATCTCGTTTGTTGAGAACGCTTTCAAGCATGGCGTCAGTTACCAGCGTGAGTCGTTCATCGAGGTGAAGATTCAGGTGGATGGTAAATCGCTGTATTTCTCGTGCCGTAATTCCAAGGCAGATGTCTCGAACGAGGAGAAGGGTGGTGTGGGGCTTGTTAACGTCCGCAAACGCCTCGATTTGCTCTTCGGTAATCAGTACACACTTCACATCAGCGACGATGCTGATGCCTATTCCGTTGAACTAAATATTCCACTATCATGATACGTTGTCTCGCTATCGATGATGAGCCATTGGCTCTACAACAACTTGTTGCCTATATCAGCAAGATGCCATTTCTCGAACTTGCCGCGCAGTGCCAGAGTGCATTGGAGGCTCGCGCCTTTCTGGAGCACGACACCGTTGACGCCATCTTCTGCGACATCAATATGCCCGACCTCAATGGTATGGACTTTGTGAAGTCGCTTGTCGTACCACCCCTTATTGTCTTTACTACTGCCTATTCGGAGTATGCCGTAGAGGGTTTCAGAGTGAATGCAGTCGATTATCTGTTGAAGCCCTTCGGTTTGCAGGAGTTTCAAAGGACCGCCAACAGGGTGAGAGAGAGGTTTGAGATGAAAGGTAATGTGAGTGCGTTTGGTCCTGTCACTTCCACACCTCTCACTCCACAAGATGACACGATTTTCCTTAAGACCGACTACCGTATCGTGAAAGTCTGCCTTTCCGACATAAGGTATATAGAGGGTATGAGCGAGTATCTGAAAATCTGGATAGAAGGAGAATCGAAGCCCATTATTACCCTCCTTTCAATGAAAAAGATGGAGGAACGACTTCCCGATTTCTTCATGCGCATCCATCGTTCATACATTGTCAACCTCACCAAGATTCAGGAGGTGAACAAGAACCGCGTCCTGATGGATGCCGATACCTATCTTCCTGTTGGCGAACTGTATAAAGATGCTTTCCAGAATTATTTAGACACGAGATTCATTGGGAAGTTGTGACTTTGGCTTCGCCTAAGGGTAATTGCATTTCTGACTAATGTTTTTTGAGTAAAGAATCACGAAGAAAGTTTTTTATGACGAATTGCCATGAATTGTTCGTAAATTGTGTAATTTTGTAGTTGAAATTTCGAAGACTTCATCAACACATCATTACACGAAAAAGACTATGACCATCAAGGATTTTTTCAAGAAAGACCGTTTTGCTACACTTATCGGTGCAGAACTCATGGAGGCAGGTGAAGGATATGCCAAGGCAAAGATGCAAGTGGAGGAACGTCATCTTAATGGTGGTGATATCTGTCAGGGTGGGGCATTGTTCACGCTTGCAGACCTTGCTTTCGCTGCCGCTGTCAACAGCCATGGTACACTCACCTTCGCCATCACTTCCAGCATAACCTACGTCCGTTCCGCCAAGTTAGGTGAATGGGTATATGCTGAGGCTCATGAAATAGTCAACCACCACAGCGTGCCTTTCTGCGAGGTGAAAGTGACAAACGATAGTGGTGACCTCATTGCAATTTTCACTGGTTCAGGCTACCGCAAGAAAAACGTGGAACCATTGAACATTGGCTTCGCCTAAAATGCTCACGCTCGACATAGTATGAACAAGTTCAACTCAGTCTTCGCTTAATCGCATTTTTGACCATTGAACGTTGAACATTGGCTTCTCCGATAATGCTCAATCGCTTTTTTTGCATAGATTAGAATAGTACTTTCGCATTTGTCATGATTTCAGAGAATAGCTGCATATTAGCCACCGCAAGAAATAGAGTCGTTTGTACCATTAGCCTCTTGTTCTGTTTTCTTGCGTCAATGGCTCAGCCCGACCGTTCTGACCTGTCCCTCAATGGGCAGAATGGATGGGAACTGACTTGCAGTATTCAAGATTCTGAAGGCTACTGGTGGTATGGTGGCAGAGGCACAGGACTGTGTCGTTTCGACGGGTATGAAACCGAAATATTCCGTAGTGACCGCCAGAATCCAAATTTGTTGCGTAGCAATGACTTGTTGTGCATAGCGGAACAAAAGAATGGCACGGAGATATGGTTTGGCACAAAGGAAGGAGCATATATACTGAGCAAGCATGACTATTCCATCAGTCCGATTATCTTGAAAACTGCAGAGGAAGACAATGAACTGGCAGACAAACGAATCTCATGTTTGTTGCCAGTGGATGATGGCAGTATGTGGCTGACCTATCGCAACCAGTTGTTGCATTTCTCGGCTCAAGCAGAACTGTTGGAGCGTTTCGAGACGATGTGGGAGGGCAAGAACCGCAGTGTGTTGTCGCTCAGTTATGATGCAGACAGTACTTTGTGGATAGGACTATGGAATGCTGGCGTCGTCAGGATGAGGAATGAACATGGTCGTTGGAAGATGGAGGAAGGCCAGTGGAGCGACTATCCCGCCAACTTACAGGAACACATATCTGCAGAAGAGCAGAAACATGTGCTTGATTCTGTGATGACAAAACAGGCACCTACCAACGATGCCACCATATTATCGTGGGTTCAACTGCCTTCCTCGCAGTTTTATATAGGCACTTATCATTCCCTTTATCGTTACGACGGGCAACAGCTGACCCTGTTGGAGGGCGACCTTGACAAGTTGCGCAGCATGGCCTATTCAGAGCGTTCACAAGTGCTTTACCTGCTGAGTAAGGCACGTGGCATCTGCCAGTGGAAGGATGGCAGACTGACAACCCTCTTGGACAGTACACAGTTCCGTCATCTTCAACTGCAAGGTGATACAGCCTTGTTGCTATCTGAAGGAGTGGGTAAGAACATGCTGTTTCACTTGCAAAGCCGGCAACTGACAGCAGACACCACGACTGCTGATCTCTGCCCCATTGTCACTGCCTACAGTACAGATGGGAAAAAACAACTGATGTCCATTAGGCAAAAGTCCCTCGAATTGCCAAAGCAGACCTACCTTGTGGAGGTATATCTTTCCACCCTCGATTTCGACCATGCATTGCAGGTGCAGTTCGCATACCGACTGAACGAAGGCGAAACATGGACGGAGTTGCCAGAAGGGGAGCATATCGTCAAGTTATCCCGTTTGCCAGTTGGCGCCAATCATCTTCAAGTGCGTGCAACAGACTATCTCGGACGTTGGTGTAAGCCAACGACTGTGCTGACCCTTGTTCGCCCGGCGCGATGGTATGAATCCGTATGGTTGTGGTGTGTCCTGGCTGTAGTTTTCTTCACAGCCGTTTACTTCCTTTTGAAACGGAGGGAAAAGAAGGAAAGCGAGGAAACAGTTGATGTGGTTGAGGTTCATCAGGAGGAACAACCACAGGAACCAGTAGAGGAAGAGTCGAACAAACTCTCTGTGGCCGACCAGGAATTTCTTGACAAAGCCGCGTCAGCCGTTGCCGACCATATTATGGATTCCAATTATTCAGTGGATGCATTGGCCAGTGACCTTTGTATGAGCCGTGCCAACCTT
>CACYEC010000393.1 GCA_902773225.1 uncultured Bacteroidales bacterium | reverse complement strand
TGTACAAAAATCTTTGATAGACGTTAAATGTTAAAATGTTCTATTTTTCTTCCCTTTTCTTTGGAGATTAAGACAGAATCTAATACCATAGATATTTCCACGCGTGACGGAGAAATAAATAGGCAGTCCGCTGTCCATGACCATTTTGATTGTTGCCCTACGGCGTAGGTATGAGTCCTTTTCATAACTGATGCAAAAATACAATTTCTGCGTGACATGTCCAAATGAAGAGCCGAAAAAAAAGATGTTTAGGAAACCTCAAAAAAAGTAAGGTCACAATGGTCAAAAATGCGATTAAGCGAGGGCAGAGGGCAAACTCGTTTGCACTATGCCGAGCGAGAGCATTTTATCTAATGGTCAACGGTTCAATAACGCAATCATGCGTCTTTGCCTCCTTGTCGTAGCAAATCCCGACCAGCAAGACATCACCAGAATAGTCTGACACTTTCTCCCAATAGCGGCGTTCCTTGATTTGGGAAATCGCTTCCTCTGCGCTATGTCCGTACTTCAACTCGATGACGATGGCAGGAGAATCCACGTTCTTGCGGGGTATCAGCACCAAATCGGCATAACCTCTGCCTGATGCGTACTCACGGTGGAAAATGTAGTTGCCATGTGCGAAATAATAGGCGATGGACAACACACAGGCCATGGAGTTCTCATCATTATAAGAGAGGATGCTCGTGTTCTCGCTGTGAGCAGACTCAACGCCACGCGCCACAGCCTCAGCATTGCCAGCGAGGGTGTCCTCCAAGAGTTGCTCCGACTGCTGCAATGCCTTGCCAACATGCACCCATTTCACGTCGTTGATGGCATTCTCCATCTCGCCAAGGACTTCCAAGTTGGGGATTCGGCACTCACGCTTCACTCGGTCGTAACTGAGATAACCTAAATGGATGAGCACCGTCAGCACATCATCGCGGTTGTTGACCTGCGACAGGTCGTTTTTAAAGCCATTGGGATTCACCTTGCACCGTTCGCCGGCAATCATGCGGATGATGTCGTCCTTCAGTCCGTCGTAGTTCATGTTGATGTAGCCGGAAATGGCATCCGTGGCACCAGTCTTCGACCAGTAACTGTCGCACCATTTCTTGCGTATGGCCTGCATCACGGAATTAGGGTTGAACATCGAGGGTTGAGGACCTATTTGGTAACCGTCGTACCATTTCTCCAACTCGTCGAAATCCATGCCGTGTTTTTCCGCCAACATCCGCACCTCTTCCTTTGTAAAGCCAAAGAACGGAGCCATGTCGCCAGGCGAAACCATGGAGTATTCCTCGAAGTTATTAAGACCCGTCTGTGTTTTTAACTTCTTGATAGGCAGGATGCCCGTCATATACACCCCCGCGAAGACCTCCATGCCGGATACGTCCTTGAACATGCGGCGCAAGAGGTTCAGGTATTCGTCCATCACTTGAGGCTTGCTCCCAAACTCACGGCAGATGGCATCCCACTCGTCGATAATGAAGACGAAATACTCTCCTGTCTCGATGCTGATGCGCTGGAGATAATCCATGAAATCGTCGTCATCGTGAAGTGGTACTTGTGGGTAAGCCTTTTGGACGTCCTTCTTCAGTTCCTCTTGTATGTGGTTGACGATACTGTCGTTTCTGAAGCGGGTAATGAATTTGGTCATGTCAAGATAGATGACCGGATATTTGTTCAAGTGTTCTTCAAAAGTGAGATTGCTTGCAATCTGCAGATCCTCGAAAAGCGCACGCGAGTCACAGGAGTGGTCGTAGTAGGCGGCCAGCATCTCAGCCGCCATCGATTTGCCGAAACGGCGGCAGCGGGTCACGCAAGTGAATTTCTGACGTGTGAAAAGTGTCTGATTGACAACGCCAATCAGCCCAGATTTATCGATGTACTCACTTTTTCGAGTCTGGCGGAATCCAGAATTTCCCTTGTTGATATATATGCCCATAATGCCGTTTTTTCATTGATACCACAAAGATAATGCAAATTGAGAGCAGAACGAAATGCAGCTTATCTTCGCTTTAATGCAAAATTACAACTTTTTCATAATAAACATAAAACCTCAAATCCGCAAATTTAATTTGATGTACGTTTTTTGTCAAAAACCGATATGGCCGATGGCCGATGTAGAGAGCAATGGCAGTTTCACCTACTAAATAATACTCGCGCTTAAACTGAGCCATCAAGCAGCCCACGTACCCGGCAATGGTCTCTCCCATGCTGGCAAACACGGGGGTACGCAGGCTGCTAACCTGCGATGTTTTTCCACACGAATTACCACGAATGGAGAGGGTTGTCATCCTTCCACCATTTTCCACTCGCCGATGCAGCGTCGCTCACTCGAGAAGTTCACGCCTATCTTGTAGAGACGGCGCGGGTCGGCGGCATAGGGCAGGGCATAACCCTTGTCCTCGATTTGCTGCAGGGCCTCGTCCGCGGTCTTGTCGAGTTTGAACTCGAAGATGAAGATGTAGTCGGCGGTCTTGACTATCATGTCCATGCGCCCGTCGCTGGTCGGACGCTCCACTTCCACGTAGAAACCTAACAATTTGAAGAACACGTACAGCACGTTCTGGAAATACAGCTCCTGGTTGCCCTGCACACGGTAGTCGTTGTCGGCGAAGAGCGATTCCATG
>CACYEC010000392.1 GCA_902773225.1 uncultured Bacteroidales bacterium | reverse complement strand
TTCGACTTCTCAGGTGGTCAGATAGAGAACATTGCCCGCAAGCGCACTGTTGACTACATGCTTTCGGGCAAGGTCGCCGACCTCAATGAGATAGAGTCCTACTGTCAGGCAGAACTCCTCGCCAACAAGAAAGAGCGTCACCACATCACCGGCTTCTCGGCGTAGTGGTGCGCCCATTTTTTTGATGGAATTCTTTGTTATATTAAAATCTTTCTTTATATTTGCAACATTAATAAGTATTATGACTAATCAAAACAATAACTATACACCCTCGCCAGTCGACACTACTAATGTCCAACTGCCCGAAGAGTTGATGGCACTCGCAGAAGCCATTTCCAAGAATGTGCACGAAGTATGGGCACAGAATCGTGTGAATGAAGGCTGGACCTATGGTCCCGTACGTGACGACCAAAAGCGTCAGACTCCCTGTCTTGTTCCCTACGAACAACTATCAGAGGAAGAAAAAGCCTATGACCGTAACACGGCTTTCGCCACCCTGAAGTTCATCGTTGCCCAAGGATTTGAAATACGTAAAACATAGCAGATATGAAAACCTCATTTGTAGCATTTTTAAACAAACGCGGCATAGCTTGTGCCTCCGACACTGACATGACCTTGTATGCCCTATCACGGCAGGAGCCAGTAGCCCTTGCTGTGAATTCGTATTCACCGATCCCCTGGGATTCCATCATCAATACCTATCTCAGACAGGGAGAAATTACCAAGCACGAAATCTTTGGAGATTACGCCCGTGATTTCTCTAGTTACCTATCTACCGTCAAGATCAATCCTGCATGGAAGAATCTGACAGAAGACGAAGGTAAAATAATTTTCTTGGGATATGGCTCAGATGATGTGTTCCCATCAGCCGTTGACATTCAGGTCCACCTTGATGATGAATCTGATAAACTGGTTTGTGACTTCAATATCGAACGAGGTATAGACCATGGCAATGAAACAGACTTCTACACATTGACACATTTTGATAATACACAACCTATAATGTTCGGAATCTCTGATGTGGCTCGTGAAAAATTGATTGAGAAACAGTCTGCCCTTATTGATATCTTTAAACAACGTATTCTGGATGTAGTAAAGGGAACCAAGTATGAAGAAAATATTCAGAAGAAACTATCCGAATACGATGCAACAACAACTATCGCAGATATCACCTATCAACAAAGCGATATCCAATTAAACCGTATTGACACAGCACTCGACTCATTCAATATTGAAGATCTGGTCAAAGTTGCTGAGGATTTCGTCGATGCCAAGGTTCAGCTTGATCACCTTAAATCTGGTGGCAAAGGTGAACTTCCTCACACCAAAGAATTGGCAGTTATCACTCGAACAGAGGGTGTTGTTTATATTAAACATTGCATATTCGGATTATAATTTTACAGTTATGACAGCAGTAGTAGGAATATTAAATAAGCGCGGTATTGCGATTGCAGCAGATAGTGCAGTAACTATAAATAATGACGGAAAGGTGAAAATCGAGAATTCTGCCAATAAGATGTTGAGAATGTCAGACGTCAGTCCCATCAGTATCATGATTGTTGGTTCTGCTGCCTTTCTTTGTACCCCATGGGATATTATAGTACGCCGTTATAGACAGAAACGAGGGAATACTTCCTTTCCGACCGTCCAAGCCTGTATTGATGATTTCTTCTCATATATGACAACGGAGAAGATGTTCTTTCCTGAGGGGATACAAAAAAATTATCTAAGCAATAAGCTTGGCTCTTTCTGGGATGCAGTCATCTGTCAAGTACCTGATATGAACATCAATGAGAAGGGAGTCGTCACAAACAAGAAACAGATTCTGCATGCGTTTCAAAAGCGCATTGAATCTGGGATCAAGTGCTTCCAAGAGTCAATACCCATCCCTATGTTTAAGGACTACACCATCAATCAATTTAAAAAATATCTCGGCTCAATGGTTGATGATTTATTTGCGCTGAAAACTGTTGATTTGGACTCGCCATTTTTTGAAGTTGATGATGTACCATCTAATGAATACCCAGAAGATATTTTATCAGAAATCAAAGAATTATTTATAAAAGGCTTTTTCTCATTTATGACATATGGATATGAGGAAGGTAATGCCCACCTCATTTTCTCTGGTTATGGCAGTGAGGAAGAATATCCTGTAATGATAAGGGTGATGGTCAGTCATGGATTCGACAATCGCATCAGCTATTATATCGATCCTAAAGACATCCATACCGTATCCGATGCCAATCCTGTTGCCATCTGTCCTTTTGCACAGAAAGATATAATGGAAGCCTTGCTTACTGGAGTTGATCCCTATTTCTTCAGTAAAATGCGTTATAGGGCTGAGGGTATGTATAACGAGATAATAAGCCAGTTATCTATTGAATATATGTTTGAAGATGATTCCGAAGAGATAGATGCTATACTCAATAAAGTGAAATCAAACGATCTCATTCGCCAATTCACACAATATGGAAAACGGATTCAGGAAGAAGAACGCCGTCAATGGCTGAAGGCACTCCACAACTATAGCGTTCAGGATATGGCTCACTTGGCGGAGAACCTTATTGCGATGACTAGTTTTGAACGTCACATGAAATTCTCTCAAGAAGGCGTAGGCGGTCCCATCGATCTGGCAGTCATCACCAAAAACGACGGTTTTACCTGGCTCAACCGCAAGAGTTGGTATCACCACAAAGATGTCGGTGGTCGCTACGGCAAATTTGGAGTATAACTCATTTTCTTTCGCATTTATGAAAACTATCAAGATATTCCTGGCATCATCAGAGGAACTGAAAGATGAGCGTTTAGAGATGACCGACCTCGTGAGTCGGCTGAACCAGACATTCATGGGACGCGGTATTCAGCTAGAACTGAAGCGTTGGGAGTATCTGGACTCTTCTATGGGCGACGAACGCAAGCAGGATGAATACAACAAGGTACTACGTGAGTGTGATATCTGCCTAGTGCTCTTTTGGCGCAAATTTGGAAGCTATACTGCAGAGGAGTTGGATGTAGCCTATCAGTGCCACAAGAATAAAGTAAAGCCGGAGAAGATCTATGTGTTTTTTAAAAATCCTGATGATAATGATGTGACCAGCGAACTGAAGGAGTTCATCAAGAGTTATGAGAATCGCTATGGTGGTCATTTTTTCAACAAATTCCTCAATGTAGACACGCTCAAGTTGGAGTTCCTTCTTCAGTTTGAACTATACCAGAAAGATCAACTTGGTGAGAAAGCCATTGAAGTACGTAACGAGCATGTCTATGTTGACAACGAGGCAATGGTTGATCTCAACAACATCCCCTTTGCAGCCAATAACGAAGGATTCAAGAAAAGACAGGCCGAACTGAAAGAACTTGACGAGGAGATTGAGAAGAAGCGAAAGGAGTTGGATGAAAAGAATATGGCTTTACAACTCGCTAAAGACCAACAAGCCAATCTTCCTGACGTTGCAGGTTTACAGATGTTTGTTGACATGGCTCAGAAAGCCGTTACAGAAACGGAAGATGGCTTACAGGAACT
>CACYEC010000391.1 GCA_902773225.1 uncultured Bacteroidales bacterium | reverse complement strand
TTTGCACCCAATTTTGGCCGCTTTGCTGAAAATCGTTTATTTGTCTGCTTTTTGGCACATTTTTTGCTTTTTTGAAAATGATTGGATTAGGCGGTGACATAAAGGGAATTTTTATATAATACAAAATATCTAATTGTTATGAAAATCAACAAAATGAAAACACGCAAGTATCAATTTCAGAACTTGCTGCGTCATGCTTTCCTTGTCGCCATGTTGGCCGCATGGGCTTTTCCTGTAGGGGCACAGCGACTACCGGAAGGAAAATCATTGAATTTGCGTCAGGGAAATTTCATGGACTACATGCAATCCCAGCCTGTAGTGTTGCCGATTTCGAAAGAAGGCTTCACAGGACAGAAAGAACTGGTGTCAACGACGCTGCCAACCAACAAGCACAATGCACCTCTCCGTGCAACCAGCTACACGGGAGGCGTGTACGATATGGTTGATGTGTACGAGTATGAGAACCAGTCACGCACAACCACCATCTGTGACGGGACCTCAACAAATAGTTTAGTGCCGTTTGGTTGCCGATATTTTAGCACAGCTCAAACGTCATCTGTAATGATTTATCCGGCGTCGCTTTTAAGCGATTTACAACCTGGAGACAAGATTTCGAAACTTACTTTTTATGCTGCATCAAACCTGGGAACTAGTATTGGCCAGGCTAATGTCCTGTTTTTGATCAGCGAGACTGCAAACACAACAACTGCCGATTTGAATGGGTTGATGGACAATCTCAACAATATGACAGTTTGTTTCAACGGGTCTCTAACTACAGGTTCTAATACTGTGACCATAACATTCAATGAGCCCTACATATGGTATGGGGGGAATCTGATTATAGGTTCATATGTTAATTCTGCCGCTACCTATTCTACGTACTATAATGGGGTAAACTGGTATGGTCGGACTGGATTTTCTACGGGAGCAAGCATCAGTAATTATTACACAAGTGACTTTGATTTTTCTCAGTTCCAATTTGTAGATGTCCCTCATACCCAAAGATATCAGTTCCTGCCCAAGATGCAGATAACCTATACTACTCAGGTTGCTACTGGTGCTCAGACCAAGGCTCATGTGACCTATGACAAGCCTTTCTTTGAAACAATCTCCTATGCATGGACCGACAGCGCAGGTACAACTCATGAGAGTCATTTGTCCGATCCAGCCACCGATCCCGATCAGATAATCGCTATGATGCGCGAAGTGTATACCAACCCCGATATACCGGGCAACTTTAAGCGTGGCTTTAACGCCCAAGGTAAAGCCGAGCCGTATAATGATGTCTATTATGCAGGTGTGGGTACTCCTACTCTCAATAGTAATAATGAATTCGTCTTTAGCGACTATGGATGGGGCATAGATGGCAACCTCAACACTTGGCGATATGCACATAGCACCAACAGCGGAACAGTTTACTCATATGTGTCAGCTGTTGATACCACTCAATATAAGCCCGACTATGATGGACTCACGTTGTTGTTGGTTGAGCTGGTAGATGATTATTCTTATTCGAAAGTAATAGAAGAAGCTAACGCAACAACGTTTAGCTCGAATGCAGACGTATTGCGGTTTTTCATCAAGAAGACCATCAAGTCGGCCCGCATCATTAGCGAAGCAAAACGTACGGGTACTGGTTTGGACCGTGGCACTTTGTTCAGAATTGACTGCGATAAGATGAACAAATTCTTCTTCTTGGCCAAAGGCCAGTTGCGTTGGGTGCTGAACTCATTTGAGGTAGAGACGGAAGATACTTATACGGGGTCTGATGGAAAAGAACACAATTATATTCTTGGTGCAACCTGGAGCGCGCCCCCGTGTTTGATTTATAGTGATTACTATAATACCCACGCCATTGCCGACAACTATGGCTATCGGTTGTTCTACCACATGTTTGAGCAGTTCAGTCCTGTGACTACGAATGCCACATCGGGCTTGAACGACATCTATAAAGGATTGGTTGATTTGGACACCTATGGCGTGGATCATGATTGTGCTTCCATCGCTAATTTGAGTCATCAGTTTATGATGTATGGCCAAGAGAGCGGTGCGTCCGACTGCCAGGACGTGCGCGACTTGATGTTCTTCGTTCCTGACTACCGTATGATGAAATGGACACCACCCACGATTACCGACACTCTCTACGGACGTGATCCGGCCATGTTTGAGAAATATCTTAATTACAATAAAAACCATCAGCCCCTGATGGGTCTGCATGCGATTCATCAGTATGAGATCACAGGATCTCAAGTGGGTGAGACCGATTATTATCAGTTGAATCTGAGCTGGAAGAGCAACCTCGACACGTTCTTGCCTGGCGACGAGCAGGAGTATGAGCTGTATCAGGTGGTGATTGATGAAGATGGCAATGAGACCTATGTGCCCGTCTACTATCGTGATGCCGAAGGCAATTATGTTGACGCTGAAGGCAATCCTTCCGATACTCCAGTGCCTGTGGTGCTCCACCTTGGGGCCGGCGCCGAGAAGAACTACCCCTATGTGTATGAGCCGATGGGTGAAAACAGCCATGTGGTGACTTATGCCGTTCGTGGATGCGATACAGGACATTTCCTGAGTCTGCAGATGTCGAACCAGCAGAGTTTCGTCGTCCCCGG
>CACYEC010000390.1 GCA_902773225.1 uncultured Bacteroidales bacterium | reverse complement strand
GTCACCTCACAGACGTTGTCTTTCAGGTCGATGCCATACCGAAGTATTTCTATCAGTTCTTCATCATAGAGTTTGTCTTTATTCTCTAACAGATAGTCGTTCAGTTTGGTTTCCTGTTCTTCCAATGACAACTGGCGCCATTCGTCCAGCAACTCCTTTATGTTCTCCATCGTGTGTTCCTTTTTGTTTTTTAGCAATCAGCGACAAAGATACAAGATTTCAGTTTAAAATGAGGTGATTTCTGGAAAGAAATCATAGCCTACAAAGATTTTTGGCGATAAATATGTGTTGACAGAAAAACATAAAGAGAATAATCTAACTTCTATTTCGTGAAATTGTCATATTTTATCTGTTTTTACAATGAATAATTGCGGATAATCTAAAATAATGGACTATATTTGTAGTCTCCAATCAAGGAGTGTGGTTAACTCACCATCGAAGAGGAGGAACTTTGGAGGGGAATGGTTTTGTCCTCTAAAACTCCCATTTTAACTCACTTTTTATCATCCATTTTTTTATGTGGTTCTATATTTTCTTTCTGTTGCCTCTGTTGGCTATCGCGTATATCGGTTGGCATGTATGGTGTTTGCTTCCAGTCGCGTGGTTTTTGAAAGTGCTGGTCATCCTGTTGATGGTAGGTGCGGTGTTGTTGCTCTTTGCGAATTTCTCACGCTCTACCGATCGTATGTCCATGCCCTTGGCAGTGGCAACTTACGAGATAGGCACGTCGAGCATCATCGTGTTGCTCTATTTGTTCATGCTTTTTCTGATGCTCGATATCGGTCGGTTGTTGCGCCTCGTTCCCCGAAGTGTACTTTATCAGAATTGGTGGACTGCGGGTGTCATCCTCGTCTGTATGTTCGCAATATTCCTCTATGGCAATCTCCATTACCGCTACAAATACGTGGAGCCGTTGCAACTGAACACACAGAAGCCGTTGAGCCATCCTGTGAAAATTGTGATGATGAGCGACCTTCATATTGGTTATCACAACCGCCGCGCTGAACTACACCGATGGGTCGATATGGTTAATGGCGAAGAGCCTGACCTCATCCTCATTGCTGGTGACATCATCGACAACAGTATGCGACCTCTCTACGAAGAGAGGATGCATGAGGAGTTCTTGCGCCTGAAAGCACCTGTCTATGCATGTATTGGCAATCATGAGTGTTTCCGTAGTGAAGACGAGGCCAGGGATTTCTTCAAGAAGTCTGGCTTCCGACTCCTGCAGGACTCTTGTGCCATCTTTGGCGACCTCTGCATCATCGGGCGTGACGACCGCTCTCATCCCTATCGTGCTTCTTTGGAGACTCTGATGAAGAAGGCTGACCGTAGGAAATATTGCATTTTGCTCGACCACCAGCCACATCATCTGGAGGAGGCTGAGCAACAGCACGTCGATTTCCAGTTCAGCGGCCACACGCATCATGGGCAGGTATGGCCCATATCGTGGATTACAGAGCATGTCTATGAATGTGCTTTTGGAAAGCATCAGCGGGGCGACACATATTATTATATCAGTAGCGGCATAGGAATCTGGGGGGGCAAGTTCCGCATCGGTACCCGTTCAGAGTATGTCGTCGCCACCTTGAGTAACTGATGAGCATTGGGCAGTCATCCTCGCATTCATGATGAGCGTTGAGCCTTGGCTTTTCATGCCAGCTATTCCCATATTAACCTTAAGACTTCCCAATTATTTCCCTTTTTTATATTATGGCCAGAAGAGATTTTATTAAAAAGACAGCATTGGTGACGGCCAGTTCGGTCATAGTCGCGCCTGTGACTGCCATGTTGGCAAATGCAGAGACAGCAGGACTGATAAAGAGTGAGGCTGAGCCAACCTCAGTTGTGGATGTTTCCCTGTTGTTTCTGCTGCTGTGATAAGAACACTTTTCTTCTTCTCTCTATGGGAAAATAAAAGTTTTTCTGTACTTTTGCAGTGCCTTTTGGGCTGAATGGGCTTTGTCCCGTTCCTGTTCCTCTTTCGTCGGACTCACCCTAATTATTTTATCATCATGAATAATAAACGCTATCTTTTATTGCTGTTGTCCATGGCGTGTGCACTGATTGTCCACGCCAGCTCAATCCAGAAGACTGAGAATCTGCAGAAAACCTTCCTGGAGGAGGCGGTCTGGTATGCCACTGGGGACAATCCTTTCAACATGGATGACCTTATGACTGGGAAAATCTGGGAGGTGGTTGATCCCGACAACAAACTCAGTCCGTTTACAGGCATGAATCGTGACCATTGGAAACAGGCGGCAGAATACCTGCTCAGCACAGCCTTTCAATATGTCAATGATATCAAGGAACCATTCAATCTGCCGAAACAGCCTGGTAAAAGCTACCCACGCGACGAAGGCGGTATTCCAACATCTCGGATGGAGGCTCTGTGTCGCACGATGTTCTTGGCAGGACCGTTGCTCAAGGAGAATCCTGACCTGACACTGCATGGCGTGAAAGTCGGGGATTATTACCGCTATCAGATATCATCGTTCCTCAATCCTGACAGCCCCATATACCTCCCAGAGAAAAGAGGAGGAGGAAACGGTGGACAGAAACTCGTGGAACTTGGAGGACTTGCGGTGTCTTTGCTGATGGCTCCAGAGGTCTTCTGGCATCCTCTCCCTCAAGAGACTCGCGACAGGCTCGCTGCCGTGTTCAAGACCTACGCTGAGGGAGGGACGATTGACATGAACTGGAGGTTCTTCAATCAGTGTCTGCTCAGTTTCCTGCACAAAGAGGGATATGAGGTCAACATGGAATATATGGAAAAACTGCTTCATGCCAACCTCAATGCATATATCGGCGATGGATGGTATCATGATTCCCCTTTGTTCGATTACTACAGTATGTGGGCCTTTCAAATGTACGGACCTCTTTGGGCTGAGAGTTTTGGCAAGAAATACTATCCTGCCGAAGCCGAGTTGTTCATGAGGCATCTTAGCGATATCACCAAGCAATATCCCTATATGTTCGGTAGGGACGGCAAGATGCAGATGTGGGGAAGAAGTATCACCTACCGCATGGGCGCTGCCATACCTCTCGCACTCACAGGTTTGCTGCACAGCCCTGACATCGACTATGGCTGGATGCGGCGCATTTGCTCTGGCGCCATCCTCCAGTTCCTGCAGAACCCCGACTTCATCGCCGAAGATGGGCTTCCCAACCTCGGTTTCTACGGCCATTTTGAGGATTGTCTGCAAACTTACTCCTGTCGTGGCAGTGTGTTCTGGATGGCCAAGTTGTTCCTTGCCTTGTATATGCCAGCCGACAATCCTTTCTGGACGGCAAGGGAGACTGAAGGAGCATGGACGAAGATGAAGAAAACGGTTCCACATAATATTTATTCAAAAGATGCCAAAATCCTTGTCTCTGACCATGCGGAATTGGGAATGGCGGAATTTCGTAATGTGTTCACACGCAATAACGGATTCTATTACGGGCTCGAGAACTACAACCGCCTCGCATATAACTCATCCCTTCCATGGCAATCAGATGGCAAGAATGGTGAGGTGGCTATGAGTTATGTGGTTCTCGACGAGCAAGGTGGCAAATGGCTGCAAATCAACAGTTACCATGGACAAGGCCTTAATGAAGGAGAGTGGTTCGTGCGCTCTGCAGAAATGCAGGATGATAAAACCGTGACCATCGGCTTGGCAGAGTTGGTTACAACCAACGGCGTAATCCGTGCTGACACCATCAACACCAAAGGACCGCGGAAGATTCGAATGGGATTCTATGCTCTGCCGGAACTCGACATGCCGATAACTACAACTGAAACAAGGGTCAAAGGCAAGAAGGCCATCACGATTGACAACGGCAAGTATGCATTGACTACTGTGCTGGCTGATGGTTGGGACGGTATCGAAGTGGTTCGATGCCACAACCTTCACCCTGAGGCCGAGAACAGTACCGTAGTCAATCTCACAGCAACAGTTGATGGGAGCAAAGTCCTCAAGTCACAGCTCATCATGAAAAAATCGAAGAGGCGTAGCCGTTGATTTCATTGAAGGATGATAAGAAACGACCGTGGCAACTTATACGAAAAAGTTGTCGCGGTCGTTTTTTTGATAGCAATGCCTTTACTTTCGCTGGCATATCATCATTCTGTGAAACACAGGAAAAACATCCAGGAACGAACCTTTCTTTGATGTGTTCGCCATGTCCTTTGGAATGATTGATTCCTCAAAATAAACTGTCCATTCTGTCCATTTTGCAAAAAAAGTGATTTTTGTATTGAGTATATTTCAATAATCCGAAAAAAAGTTGTATATTTTCACTATTAAATCTTTATCGGACTCTGAAAATAAAAGAACAAGCAGCTATGGGAATCAGCAATGAGACAGGAATCAAGACAAACATACAGCCTTTAGTGGCTGTCGAGAAATTGACCCAAGCAGGTTTCTCTGAGGAGCAAGCCAAGTTGGCTACCTCTATTCTCTTGCGATTGATAGCACACGAATCCTATTTGCGCCGCCAACCGACTGTAGAACCAACAATACAAGTCGAAATCAAGCGCTTCGTCTCTAAGGTGTTGAAAAACGGCTTCGAGAAGAAGGCTTGGGGCGTTGAGATTCGTGTCAACGACGATGTGTTCCCTGTTATATTTGGGGGCAAAGACCAAACGATGGTTTATATATGCACGCTCCTTAGGAGAAAATTGGGCGAAAGCATGTTCATTCATGAGTTCTACAACAACTCCAAGGGAAGACACTCCAAATTCAACAGACCCCGCTCAAGGGAGTGGCTCAAGGCGGTCTTCAATGCCATCTTCCCATCCATGGACAGGTCGTTCGAGGAGTGGATTGAGACTGTCGAGTCAAAAAAAGGACGTCCACTCAACCAAGGCAAGGCTCAAGCCTCGAGTTTGATTCAAAGAATCCTTGATAGCCAGCCAGAAGGCATTTCTTATTGCGTTTTGGACACGAAAGTAGATGAGGCTGGCGATTCATACTATTATATTGGAATCAAGCCCGAAAACATCATCGTGCCACAAGAACTCTCCTACCTTGTGGATGAATTCTACGAGATGACTGGCGCCAACCCTACTTTGGGCAACAACAATCTTTTCATGGAATAGGAGAGGGAATTAGGAGGAAGACTCCTTGGATTCCCCAACTTTTTTATCGCAATAATTCAATATGTGCGACTTTCAGTTGGTAACTGTAATGTTAACTTCCAGCCATCACGGCTGGCTTAACTCCCTTTTTAACTCCCCTTTTAACTCCCTTTTTAACTCCCCTTTTAACTCCCTTTTTAATTTCAGTTTATCTTATACGTATAATTCGTTGATTGAGCCAGGGGTTTGGGGTGTATCTTTGCAATGAACCGACACGAAAACAGCGAGATAAACATATATATACATTCATTTTTAATCCTTTTTCAGTTATGCGCAGAAATACCAGAAAGCATTTTGTTCCCAATGAAGACATCTTCGACAATCTGGAGATTGACACCCCAGAGATTGAATTCGAAGAGCCTGAAACCTGGACCATCATCACAGCCCTCAACAGGGTTCTTGAACTTGCTGAGGATTCAGAATTGTCCCCACACTTCTGGGAGAGTTGCAAGAATCCTATGGAATTCTTAACCAAGGAACTTGGCATGACTAAGATACAAGTAGTCTTGCTTGCAGTACTCATTGAAACAGGCGAACCCATGTCTTGGCATGGAATAGGACGTTTCTTGGATTGTAGCCGTCTGTCCATTATGGTCTATACCGATGAGATAGAGGAAATGATTGCCAAAGGCTGGGTCATTCGAAGGGCTGCTCGTGATTTGGGCAGGGCCTTCGAAGGTTTCGCGCTCACACGTGGTGTGGTGACTGCCCTTCGCCACAACAAACCCTTTGTCCCTGAGAAAATCGACGGACTGCAGATTCAAGAGTTGGTTGACAGAATGGAGAGCCGTTTGTCAAAGAACTTAAAAGATATGAATGTGAATTTCAGCGATGACGAGGAATGGCTGGTGCAGTTGTGCAAGGCGAATCCCCACCTCCCCCTTTGCCACGAGGTGTTGAGTTTCGACGACGACATCCATGTGCAGTCCCTGCTCATGTTGATAGTCTTTGACTATGCTCAATGGGCTGATTCCGAAGACGAGGGCCTGACCTTCGATACCATCGACAACATCTATCCAGAGGATTACGAAGTCAGGGGAATGCGCGTGAGACTGCGCAAAGGTTTTCACCCTCTCATTCAGGCTGGACTGATTGAACACAAGTGTGAGGAGGGCATCGCCAACGCAGAAAGATATGTGCTCACTACTCGCTGCAAGAATGAGTTGCTGAACGGCTATTCACCCAGTCGCTCGAAGTGCCCTCCAAAAACAAGGAAAGACAGGAATCTTAAAAGCCATACCGTCATTAAGGAGAAGAGTATGTTCTATAACTCCAGCGAGCAGGAGCAGATTGAGCAATTGACTGGTTTGCTGGCGAAAGACAACCTTCCTTCCATTCAGCAAAGGCTGGAGCAAGAGGGTATGCGCAAAGGTTTCGCCTGCCTCTTCTATGGCGCGCCTGGAACAGGAAAGACTGAGACCGTTTTGCAGATTGCACGACAGACAGGTCGCGACATCATGCAGGTCGATATTGCTGGTATGCGCGACAAGTATGTGGGAGAGAGCGAGAAGAATATCAAGGCGGTCTTCAGACGTTATCGTGAGATTTGCAGCGTTAGCGACGTGATGCCTATCTTGTTCTTCAACGAGGCTGACGGCATCTTTGGCAAGAGAACCACTTTTGGTAGCAACAATCCATCTGTGGAGAAAATGGACAATGCTATGCAGAACATCATTCTGCAGGAGTTGGAGGACTTGGAAGGCATCCTCATTGCCACCACCAACCTCACGTGCAACCTCGACCCTGCCTTCGAACGCCGCTTCCTCTTTAAGGTGGAGTTCCACAAGCCGGAGACGGAAGTGAAGGCGAAGTTGTGGATTAGTATGCTGGGCGACAGCATCACCGAAGAGGAAGCCTATAGACTGGCCAAACAGTTCGACTTCTCAGGAGGACAGATTGAGAACATCGCACGCAAGCGCACCATCGAGTATATCATCTCTGGCAAGAAAGCCACAGTGGACGACCTTGTGCAGTTCTGTCTGTCAGAGATGCTCGACAAGTCGTCGGCCCGCAGGACCATTGGGTTCGCAAGTTAGATTGTCACCGTTATCAACACTGACAGTTTGGATATCATCACAATCAATAATGATTCTCTGCTTTCAGAGGCACTCAAAGCCAAAGGCGATGAGTGCCCTGAGGCGATTAAAGACGATGTAGTACAGAAAATGAACAATTCCGACAACACCATTACACTTCTGAACGGCACTACCCTGCTTTGTTATCCTAAAACCGAACTAATGGAAGGTATCGAGGAAGAGGATGCGAGAAAGGAGCAAGACCTCAGATTCTTTCTTGACCATGCCCACGATTTCCGCAAAAACGCCGACAAAATCTTTCAAGATAGCAGGATGTTCCTGGCGCCAGTTCCTGAATGCGGTTTTTTCAGTCATCCCACTTTAGGCATCTTCCTTGAATGGTGGATTTATGGTGAAGAGGATTTCAGAAAAGACAAGGAAGGAAACGATGCCCTCACTTACTATATGATTGGGAATCCAATGACTGGTAGAAACTTGTGTGGGTGCGTCTACCCGGATGGAACGACTAAAACAATCCGTCACAAGTCATTCATGTATGTAATGGATGATTATAGGAGCATCAGTAACAGATATAAAGCCTTAGGAAGATTCGATGCCTATTCGCTTCAAGAGGTCTGGGAAATCCTTTCATCTGAACAAACCCCTGTTTCCATTATGGAGACTAAGATGATGATTCAAGAGAGGAGGAACGCAAAACTGAACCAACACCTTTCTGCTTTACAGAAGAAGTATGATAAGTTGTCAAATAAGTTCAATCAAATCTGTATCAAGCATTATCAAAAGGAACTGGACGAATTCCGCAATGAGTACAAAAGACGTGAGCAAGAGACAGAAAACGAAATCGCAAAAATCTGGGAGCAACGCAGGGAACTGAAGTCACAACTCAATAGCGGAGCACTTGACCTGATGACATATCAGAAACTCGTTTACCCTCTTGCTCATAAACGCAGACACTTGAAAGCAAGTCTTATCGTTTTCAAAGCCGAGCAGACTCGCCGACTCCTCAGCAACAACGACATCACCCTCAGCGCCATCAGCGATTATCTTGGCTTTTCCATATTTGCATGACATGAGCTCTTTATCCCGATATCCCTAATTCAAATTCCGATTTTCCACCCAACAGCATCAATTCATCGAACTGACCCTAAAATTTCAGATTTCTAAATAAACATTAGGTTCTTCCTGTATTATTTTGTACTTTTGCAAAAAGAAAAAAGTTGTGCTGCGATAATGGGTACATATATCAACATTGGGAACACAGGATTCCAGTCGGCTCGCAATGACGAATACATTGACAAATCTGGATTAATCAGCATCGTCAATAGTACATTTTTCACTAAGCGTCGCTTCAGTTGCGTGACACGTAGCCGCAGATTCGGCAAATCGACGGCTGCAGAGATGTTGTGTGCCTACTACGACCATTCCTGCGACTCACGCAGTCTGTTCGCAGACCTTCAGATTGCCAGCGACCCCTCCTTTGAGGAACATCTCAACAAGTACCCCGTCATCTTCCTGGATATATCCGATTTCGTAACCCGATTCAACGGCGAGGAAATTGTACGTCGGATGGATGCTGAACTGAGGGCGGATATCCACGAGGCATATCCTGATGTTCCTGTCAAGGACGATGATGATTTGATGGCATTCTTGATTCGTATTGTCGCCGCCAAACAACAGCCGTTTGTCTTTGTCATCGACGAATGGGACGCCATCTGCCGTGAGTTCCGCTCGGGTACAAAGGCCATGGACGGATACGTGAACTGGCTGCGCCGTTTGTTCAAGGGCGGACTGTCATCGCAGGTCTTTGCCGGTGTCTATATGACTGGCATCCTGCCTATCAAGAAATACAACACGCAGTCGGCGCTCAACAACTTCGTGGAGTACTCCATGGTAAAGGCCAGTCCCATGTCACAGTTCTTCGGTTTCACTAAAGACGAAGTTCGTTCTCTCGCCGAGAAGCATGGCATGGACTTCGACGAATTGGAGAAATGGTATGATGGCTACCAAATAGGACGACAACCCTCGATGTTCAATCCCAACAGCGTGATGATGGCTGTTTATAATGACAGTTGCGAATCATATTGGGCCTCCACGGGTGCCTACGATGCTGTGGCAAACTACATCCAGATGAACTACGAAGGTCTGAAAGACGACATCATCCGTATGTTGGCGGGAGAACGCTGTAAGGTTGACCCCACCGGATTCGGTAACGACATGTTCGACATTCGGAGTAAGGACGATGTACTGACCGTACTCATCCATTTGGGCTACTTGTCGTACAACTGGCGCAAGAACGAATGCTACATACCCAACCGTGAGGTGATAGGCGAGATGGTGAACGCCGTGAAAGCCAACAACTGGAAGCCTGTGGTCGATGCCTTGCAGAAGTCTGAGCAACTGCTCCAGGCCACGCTCGACGCTGACGAGGAGGCTGTGGCGCATGGTGTCGAAAACGCCCACGACGATAACACCAGCATTCTCTCCTACAACGATGAGAACTCGCTGGCTTGCGTGCTGTCGATAGCTTACTATTATGCCAGGAACGACTATGTGATGCACAGAGAGCTCGCCAGTGGTAAGGGTTTTGCCGACATCGTACTCATCCCCCGTAAGCATGTTGATTCGCCCGCCATCGTCCTTGAGTTGAAAGTCAACAAGGACGCGGATGCTGCCATCGCGCAAATCAAGCGCAAGCAGTACCCGAGCAAGGTGGCTGAATATACCGACAACCTGCTTTTAGTGGGCATCAACTACGACAAGCAACAGAAGACCCACGAATGCCACATCGAAAAATACATAGGTTAACTTCCAGCCAACACGGCTGGCTTAACTCCCTGTTCAACGTCAATTCGATGAATTCATGAGATTCAATCATTCGTGATATATAGAACATTCCATACGTATAATCGATTTCTGTTTCAAGATTCGTTGCTGTATCTTTGCTCAAAAAATCAATATCATCAAATGATTACACTATGATAGACTTCCAACTATTAGACCGTTCTTTTCGCGAAAAGGGCTGGAACCAATGCCATCTTTTCATGCGGGGAACTAAATGGACCAAGGACAACCAGACTGTCGTCAGGGATGCCAACGGCTATCTGCTCGACGGAGAAAGGGTGGGGGAGGACACCATCATCGCCTTGGTGGGTATTGACAGGAAGGAAATCGAGATGTACGAGCATCTCAAGGATTTGGGCTATGACGGCAAATGCCGTTGGGCTTTCATCGAAGGGGTGAGGTGGGCCAACGCTCATCGGAGCCTCGACGATATCCAACAGCCAAGGCATCAATAATGAACTGCCCCTCTATAGTCATGGATGTCGGCAGGGTTGGGGTATATTTGGTGCTATTTCATTGTGAGGGAGCCATAGTGCCCTGGCT
>CACYEC010000389.1 GCA_902773225.1 uncultured Bacteroidales bacterium | reverse complement strand
GAAATACGAGAAATAGACACGGCAGAAGTTGCCGTCGTCGCGGCGTGTGGCCACCATGATCCAATGCCCGTTGCTCGACCATGACGGATAACTGTCGGGCATGCCTTCGCTGTTCAGTTTGGTCAGGTCGAGGCGAGACGGCGCTTCGGTTTTGTCCGTTGAGTCGAGCGGCATGCAGACGATGTCGGCGTCATTGTGCCTGATATGGAAACAGCCGTACTGCCCCTCGGCGAAGAGCAGGTAGCGTCCGTCGGGACTGATGCGTGGCAAGGTCGCGCTCATGTCGGACGAGGCGGCGTCATAAACCAGTTCATCTTCACCGAAACCGCGCGTCGCCACGTCGAACGAACGGCGGTAGAGGTTGTATTGCACCTTCGGGTAGGTGGTACGGATATCCTTGTCACGCATCTCTTCTGGCAGGGGAACAGACTTGCAGTAATAAAGGTATTTTCCGTCGGGCGACCAGGTGGGATAGACCTCCAGGAGTTCGGGATCCTCGCTGACCACATAGACGGAGTCTGTCGTCACGTCGTAGAGGATCATGTCGCTGGCCATGTCGTAAACCTCGATTTTGTTGGGGTTGGCTGTATGGAATCCCTGACGTGTCTTATTGGTCGAGAAAGCGATGAGTTTGGCGGTGGGATGCCATGCCGGATAGACGCCCGAAGAGATGGTATAGTCGCGCTTCAGGTTCACTCTCGAAACCTTGCCGTCGTTCACGATGACTGTGCCGGCGTTGGAGAGACGAACGTGGAAGAGCATGTTGTCGGTCTTGTAGTTCTGATAACTGTGGCAGTTGATGCACTGTCCTATTTTCCTGTCATTGGAAGTAATCTCATTGTTGAAGATCTGTGTCTCCTCGAAAGTGGTGAGGTTCCTCTGGGCGATTTCCATGTAGCTCCATGCCACGTAGGAAGGTTCGATGAGGCGATACGACACGTATTCGTCGATGGGTTCATCAACCACAAATATCTCAAAAGGACTAAACGACAACCATTCACCTTTCTCGTTCCCGTGCTCCGTTCCCACAGTCTTTCCCCAAACCTCAACCTTGATGCTCTTCCCCTTGGCGACATTGAGCATGTCGTGCCATTCGTCCTCGGGTATCTGCACCTTCACGCCAGATCCGTAAGTTTGCTGTTGACCATCGGGCGTGGTGAGCCGTGCCACACATTCCTCGTACTCGCCAGTAGGGAGCATGAAGTTGAGCGGCGCGATATTGCAAGGTACGGTGACATCGCAATAATCAGGGAAGATGGCAGGCAAGCTGTTTGTTTTTTTTGATGGAGCAGGTACATCGGGATGATAGGCACACGATGAGAAGAGCAACGTGACTGCAACCAAGAACTGAAAATAGTAGCGAATATGTCTTTTCATTGTTTTTCTTACGATTGAACTTCGTTATCTTTCCTTTCAACTATATTAGAATATTGCCTTCCGAAGTAATGATAAAACCAGTATGTGTCTCCCCATTCTCCGCGCATATCTCCAGCAACCATTCCAATGGTCTTACCTGGCTTCACCAGTCTTGCCAGCGTTTCGCAGAACTGTTTGTAGCGATTGTAAACAGTTTCTTCTACGGGAATCATCATGCGCTTTTCTTCTGGGAATTTGTCTATAAACAGGATGTAGGCCTCCTGCGCGTGAATAGGAAAGTCCTCGTCTATGTGCATCTTCAAATAGTTACGCAACGAGGGCCAGAAGCGATGTGAGTCACAACTTATCATGGCGTAGAACAATGCCTGTTCTGAAGCCAGTTTGCTATCGGTCTTGTACCAAAGGCTGATGCTATTCACAAGATAGCTGTCACTGTTCTCAACACCTGTGAGTTCATCGGGATAAGAAGCTTGCAGTTCCTTCACCTTTTCAGATACGGGAGCTGGTTGCCAGTCGCCGTAGAATGGACAATGTCGGAGGATGGTGGTATATCGTTCCACCAGTTTGTCATCTCCTTTTGCCAATGCACAACGAGCGAGCATCTTGAGATAAAAGGGCGAGAAACCTTTTTGTATGGCATTTTCGAAATTCAAGCGGACGGCTTCGTTTGTCATTCCGTAGTTGTAATAGACCAAAGGTGATGATATTTCCAGAAAGCCGACGTGAACCGTATCGGGATTATAGACTGGAAAACTAATGTTACCACTTTTAAACGAACAATCGAGCAGTCCCCCTTCGTTCATCAGAGCAATATTCTTGAGAAATACCATCGTGGTTGTCGGCCTGGGATTCTCGGCAGTCATATTGAGGACTTCTTTCCAGTTGTCATCGTAAGCGTAACGCAACATACGCATCTCGTTGACGTAGTTCTGGTCGCGGAACATGAGCGAGAGGGTGAAGATGACGCCCACGGCAGCGCACAGCACGGGCATGAACCACTTGGCCAGGTATTTGCTACAGAGCGGAATAAGCACGGTGACAGCTCCAAGCACCCAGAACGGTAAGGAAAGGAGGTCGCAGGAATCGAGCGAAGTGATGAAGCGGGGAAATCCCGCAAACAGGACTTCGTCGGATTTCAGATTCGAATAGAGTAAAGTGCGCCATGTGCTGGCCGTGAAGCAGAGTAGGAACAGAGCCAACAGCTCCCGCCAGGAAGGTTTCTCGGTCAGGGCAAGACAGATGACGAAAAGCAGAGCAAACCATCCAAGCACCGGATAGGCACAAACGGCAAGCAGATACCATACGAGGTGCCATCGGCGAGGTGTGGCCCGCGCTACCCACAAGAGCAGCAGCACGATGAGATAAGCCACGGACTGTGAGAACCAATAGCCTTTTGGTGGATAGATATAAATCCAATAGCCAAGGTCGACGACTGAGGTGAGCAGACAAGCAATCGGCAAGAGCATGAGCGCAACGGCAGTTCCCTTTAATCGGAAAGCCTTGACTCCCACCCAGCATATCAGTATCCAGAGCAACAGCATCACCACAGAGCCAAAAGCCGGCTTACAGAAGAGCAGTGTGAGCCATGCCCCCACATACTGCATCAGTCCGAAAGGTTTCGACATGAGGGAATGTAAGAATGTAGCCCCGTAGATGAATTCAGAGCGATCGTGCGCTGTATAGAACACCTCCTGATTGATGTATAATGCATATACAACAAACGAAAAGAAAGCTACCAGGCTTACATAAAGGATG
>CACYEC010000388.1 GCA_902773225.1 uncultured Bacteroidales bacterium | reverse complement strand
GTTGTTGAGCAACAGATGCCCCAGGGGGTCGATTTGCTCCTTTTTTACAGAATTCCCTTTGACGTGCCATTGACGAATGAATCCCATAGCACGTATTTCCCTGTCTTCTGGATTCTTACCGACTTCTATTTCCTGGAATCCCACGATATTCTCTCGCTGTCCTCCAAGAAAGGGAAACAGCGTAAGGCCGTCGTAGCGCACGAAGCCAGATAATGTACCTATATATATATACCCGCGCGAGTCCTGCCAGATAATTTCAGTCTGCATTTGTGGCAACCCGTCATGGGTGGTGAAACGACGGTAACTCAAACCACTTTGGACGGGAGGTTCGTCCATATCAGGCCTGTCCGCCTCCGCAGAAGGCAGAAACGGCATGGCGATTGTTTCAGTGATAAAGGTCGCCATGCACAACAGGAAGTGGAGTAGTCTTTTCTTATTCATCGACTACAAAATTACAACTATTATTCCATTCAGACCTCATTTTCTGTGTGGTTGGAATCACTTTTTTCCTTTCGTCACGTGAAACGCGTGTTTCGTCACTCGCAGCCCCCACTTCGTCAAAATGTACTTTTTGAAGTCCTCTTGATTCGTGGATTCTTTCTAATTTTATACCCACAAAACCTTTTTTGAGGTTCAAACATGCAAAATTGACAAATCAATAAGAAAATCGTTCTCTTTTGTTAACGATGAATCCTTTAGGCTAACGCTTATGAAACAATTTACCTTTCTGCTGCTTTTGCTGGCCATCAGCAACAATTTAGAATCAGTAGCCCAAGTAATTGACTATCATAGCATTACTCCGAGCGAACTACCTGCCGGAACGAAAGTCATCCCGAAATGGGCATTTCAGAACCGTGAAGACTTGGTGGAAGTCATCATTCCCGAAGGCGTTGAAGTCCTCGCTCCAGATGCTTTCATTGGCTGTACCAACCTTCAAAAGGTGACCCTACCCACGACATTGGTGAGTGCCAAAGGAACTTTCACCTTCTGTGCGAATCTCAAAGAAGTCACTTGCCTCAGCATTGTGCCTCCAGCAATAGGTCCTACCCCCACTTACAACATGATAGACCCAGAGCATCTTCAGTGGTATAGCGATATTATGGACCTCTATCGATCGTTCATGTGGAATCATCAGGAAGGTATCGATGGCGAATCCAACGGAGCCCAGGGTACAGCGAACTGGTATGTGTATGACAATACTGACATTGACAACAAACGTCTCGCCATCGAGACCATGATCAAGGGCGAGTCGTATTTTGAAGAAGAGGATGCAGGCTTTCCCGTCAAGTGGACTTCAGGCGCCTACGGCCTTTACGGTTATGACACCGACCCCAGGCACACTACCCGTGAGGACCGATGGCCCTACGACGATGTTCCCTATCTGACCTACAAGATGCGTGACCACCAGTTGAACTATCCGTCTTTCACCCCTTACGAACTCTTTCCCGGTTGGAACCACTTCCCCTCTCTTGAGACGTTTGATCAGCCCCAGCCGGCCACCATCCGTGTGGGAACCGACTATTTGCTTCTCGAGGCTCCCTTTACCAACAAGCCCGACCTCACTCTCGCCGTCAGTCTTGACAACGAGCAAGGCGTCTATTATGCTGGTCATGCCTCCTTCTATGGCGGTAACCATTCCTACGGTACTTTCAACTTGGAGCAAGACGTATGGCAGAACAACATCCGCATGCAGACCACTGGTTCGATCCGTGCTACTTTCATTGATCAATCGCACCCCACACTCTACACCGAGACCTCCATGCGAGCAGACGAAGTGAAGACCACGTTGCGTTTCGACAAAGGTTCCTACTCCCCCTTTGCATCGTCCATCCAATGGATATTCACCTCTTTGCCTTTCGACTGTCGTCTGAGCGACGTGCGTGTGAGCGAAGGCGGCCATAATCTCCAGTGGGCGATTTTCAAGCACTCTGGTCAGATGCGAGCAGATGCCCATTTCAGCGAAGTGTGGGTGAAGCAGACCTCCGACAGCATCCTCCATGCAGGCGAAGGCTTCATCTTCTCTTGCGGATGGAACGACTTAGTTGATGGCACAGCATCCGTAGAGTTTCCAGCCCTCAACAATGCTAACAAGAACCGTCTCTTCACCACCGATGATGTCAGCATCCCGTTGCATCAGTACATCGCCTCTGCAGAGAGCAACCGTTCTTGGAACTTCATCGGCAATCCTTATCCCTGCTTCTACAGCACCAAATACTTCGAGCCCTCAATGCCTTTCGTGGTTTATGAAAAGACATGGGAGTCGGGCTGGAGCGAAGGGCACTATAATATGGGCTACAAGACCTTCAGCCCCGTGGATGATGACTATATTCTCTCCCCTTTCCAAGGCTTCTTCGTTCAGCGGCCTTTGGGCTACGATGCGTTGAACTTCCCAGAATACGGACGTTTTGCCACCGTGAATGATTATGAAGACTTCATGGGCGAACTGATGGGCGAGCCCGACCTTTCCCGTAGTTCTTCCTCCGCCCCGCGTCATATCAGTCGCCGCAAGGCAGCCGCCCCCCGTCCAGCAATAGGCACTATGGAGAACCGTCGCGTCATCAACCTCCTTCTTCGAGATGCCAATGGATTCGAACTTGACCGTACCCGTCTGGTGGGCAACCCAGATGCAACAACCTTCTACGAGTCAGCATGCGATGCCACCAAGTTCCCAGACTTCACAGGCACTTCCACTTTATTATATGTTATAGGCACGGACAAGACCCGCTATGCCATCAGTGAACAACCCTTCACCGAAGGAGATGAAGTCAGCCTCGGCGCCAAGTTCGCGACATCTGGCACTTACACACTCCAAGCCCACTTCAAGAGCGACTACCCCGACTTAGCCGGTAAGTTGATGCTCATCGACTACGAGACAGGCATTGTCCAGTCCGCCACAGAACCCTACACCTTCAGCACCCAGGCAGGAGAGATAACCACCCGTTTTGCCCTTACCTACGGCAGTGGCCCCACAGGTATCTCGGAAGTGAAAAAAGGCAAATGGACAGATGGTCAATGCTATGACCTCCACGGCCGCCTTGTCACTGGCACTCCAAGTCCAGGCATCTATATTAAGAACGGAAATAAAATCTTCATAAAATAACAGAGATACAATGAGAACGATACAAAAATATATGGCCATGCTGCTGTTGTTGCTCACAGCGGTTTCGGTCCAGGCAGGGAAACTCACCATCGTCCCTACAGTTGGCAATCACATCGACCTTATTTCGGTGTATGGACATAACGAATTAGGAAGTTGGAATACGTTCAGATCCCACACGGAATATAACAAAGAGTCAAAAGGCTATGACTATGACGTGGCTGCGGGCGATAGTGTAATGATAGATGTTCCATTTACCAACAAAGGTACAGGTTGGAAATACACCTATATGGAATGTGAAGGTAAAAAGATACACGAGAACAGCGACTCCTATCAAGCCCTCATATTCATCATGCCCGACCACGATGTCACCATCTATATTTATGCCGAGTACGACCCTGATGCTCCCGACCTTCCGGGCAACCCCTCTCCTGGCGGTTGGAACGCAGCGACGGGTGAACTCATTGTGAGTGGTTTTCAATCCGGTACTCACGACGGGGAGTACCATGAGAATGAGATGTCAGGTGTGGTTTATTCCATTTTGGAACGTTGCGGAGTGAACCAGTCAGATGTGAAAAAGGTGACCGTGATAGGTGAAATAGGCGATGCCGGCACCTTGTCTTGGCTTGATAATTATGGACAGACCTATTATGACCTTCAGTTCCCGAATGTGGAAACCGTAGATTTGCGCCACACATACGGTTTACAGGCATACAACTATGATTATGCCTTTGCGAACACCCTAACCCTTCCTTTTTCCAGAATACCCCTGAAAAAACTCATTCTGCCATCGAGCATAGAACAACTTTGGCAAGTTTACTGGGGTCTTTATACAGAATTGAAAGAAGTCACCCTGTATGCCCCCGTTCCACCAACCGTACCCAACGACATCACGACACGAGAACATTTCGACAAACTGCCAGCCGGCTGCACCCTTTACGTACCCGAGCATTCCGTAGCTGCCTACAAGGCAGATGCGCTTTGGAACAAATTCGCCTCCATCCTCCCCATCCCCGATGGCGAGGCAGAGGACATCACCGTTGACCTGCCAGACAAC
>CACYEC010000387.1 GCA_902773225.1 uncultured Bacteroidales bacterium | reverse complement strand
GCAAGGCCGCTTTGATGCGATCCCATATATTGACGAATCGTCGACAAACTTAAAACGACTTGGTTAAAATGGGAAGAAAAGCTCGTATATCTAAGGGGAAACAAATGAAGCCCAACTTCTTTGTTTTCTGTGAAGGTGAGACGGAAATAGCTTATGTCAAGTTTCTGCGTTCATTGTATCGTGCTCCTATTCAAGTTATACCAAAGAAAGGTAAGTCAAACATCTCGGAAGATTTTATTGTAAAATCAAAAAATGAGTATGTGCAAACCGAGCAGGATAAAGTATTCTTGATGTATGATTTGGACGTTGATGGGATGTTGGAACAGCTGCAAAAGATACATAGTGCAGAACTATTAGTCTCAAATCCATGTGTTGAGCTATGGTTTTTGCTGCATTATCAGGAACAGAAAACGGAAATCTCGTCAGACAAGTGTATTAAGAAGTTGCAAAAGTTTTCGAAAGAATACAAAAAGGGGACTTTGTCTGAAGAAGAAAAGGAGGTATTTGCCAAGAATAAGAAATTGGCAGTTGAAAGAGCAAAGGCATTGGACGTATTTAGCAATCCATCAACGACCATATATAGACTATTAGATTTGTTGAAAAATAAAGAGCAATGATAGACAAATAATTAAGGGAAGTTGTAACAATTTATGATTTTTGTAGAAAAATTAAGGATACAGAATTATAAGTGTTTCAGACGTTTTGAAATAGATTTCAACGAGCATCTGAACATTATCGTTGGAAACAACGAGGAGGGTAAGTCTACCATTCTTGAAGCATTACATCTGTGCTTGACAGGCATGATGAATGGCAAATATGGCTTTTCTGATGTAGCTGAACCGTTATTTAACAAAGATGCTGTAGAAGAGTATATTAATAGTTTGGGGACTTCTAATCCATTGCAGCCTCCAACAATACTGATTGAGGCGTATTTGAAGGGAGAGGATATAGCTATATTCGAAGGCAATAACAACTCTATGAGGGCATCTGGTAAGTGTGGAATTGTATATAAGGTGGAGCTGAATGAAACATATCTGGAGTCTTATCAAGATTTAGTCAATAGCCCAGAAGGTGTTAAATCATTGCCAGTGGAGTATTATAAAGTAGAACGATATTCGTTTGCAAAGTCGCCACTAACCAATAGGCAAATACCTCTGAAATCAGTTATTATTGATTCTTCTTCAAATAGAAGCCAGAATGGCTCAGATGTCTATATCTCCAAAATCATCAAAGATAGTCTAGAAGAAAGTGAACTGACAGCTTTGGCGCAGAGTTATAGAAAATTGAAATCGGATTTTGGCACAGATGCTGCTATAGATGCAATTAATCAGAAAATAACTCAAGGTTCGGGTATTACCGATAAAGAGGTTAGCATTTCGGTAGATATGTCAATGAGAAATTCATGGGATACTGTACTCATGACTTACATTGACAAGATACCATTTCCTCAGGTCGGAAAAGGAGAACAATGTATCATTAAGACCAATCTTGCCCTTTCTCACCAAAGAACCCAAGTGTCGAATTTGATATTAATCGAGGAGCCAGAGAACCATCTGTCTCATACAAATCTAAACGTCCTGTTGAGTAATATCACAACGAAATGCAAGGAAAAACAGGTAATATTGACCACACATAGCAATTTCGTGGCAAATAAACTAGGACTTGACAATCTTTTTTTGTTATCAAATAAGCATTGCTTTTGCTTTAATAGTTTACACAGTGATGTAGTGAGATATTTCAAAAAACTTCCGGGCTATGATACTTTGAGACTTGTTTTATCCAAAGCTGCTATACTGGTAGAAGGTCCATCTGATGAGTTAATTGTTCAGCGTGCGTATAAGGATAAATATGGAATGTTGCCTATAGAGCAGGGGATAGATGTAATCTCTGTACGAGGTCTCTCTTTTAAGCGTTTTTTGGAGATTGCAGGGAGTATAGGGAGAAAAGTAGCAGTCATAACTGACAATGATAGTGATTATCAGCAAAAGATAAAGGAAAAATATAAAGATTATGATGCTGTGGATTGTATTGAGATTTTTGCAGACCATAGAGATGATTTAAATACATTGGAACCACAATTTATAGATGCTAATATAGCTAAAATTGATGATTTAAGAAAAACCATCGGACTAAGTGCAGATAAATACCCTGACAAAGAAAGTGTGCTGAAATATATGATTAACAATAAAGCTGAATGGGCTCTAAGTGTATTCGAAGGTTCAACACGATACAATTATCCCCAATATATTACAAAAGCTTTGGGTTGGGTAAATGAAAGATAATAAACTGATTATAGCTGCTGCAGGAGCTGGTAAAACCACATTCTTGGTGAAAGAGGCTCTGAAATGCCAGAACAGAGTTCTTATCACTACTTTTACTACAGAAAATGAGAAAGAGATAAGAAATAAGTTTGTGAGAGAATGTGGCTGCATTCCTGGGCATGTCACCATACAAACATGGTTCTCTTTTTTGTTGCAGCATGGAGTTAAACCTTATCAAGGTATTTGCGATGAAAGGTTATATAATATGGATATTAAAGGTATCTTACTTGTCAGTGAGCAAAGCGGAAGGAAAGGATTTAGCCCTCAATTTAACCGTTATATATACTATAAAGAGGAGGAAGAATTTATACAGCATTATTTCTCCTCAAACATGAAACTATATACGGATAAACTTGCAAAGTTTGTTTGTCGTGCCAATGAAAAAACTGAAGGAAGAGTAATTAAGCGGATAGCAAAGATTTATCCTAATATTTTCATCGATGAAATACAAGATTTAGCGGGCTATGATTTAGATATACTCAAATTGTTGTTTAATAGTGAATCAACAGTGCTTTGTGTTGGAGACCCCAGACAAGTAACTTATCATACTCATTGGGAAAAGAAATATAAAAAGTATCAATGTGGATTGATAAAAGAATACATCAATGCAGAATGTAATAAACCTAGAAATCCAAACAAGATTACGATAGATGAAATATTACTTTGTAAATCGCATCGAAATAATGGCATAATCTGTGAATATTCTTCAAAGCTTTATACTCAGTATAAGGCTAGTGAACCATGTGGATGTGATAGCTGCCATCCAAATAATGTTGAGCATCAGGGAGTGTTTCTCGTAAGACAAAATGACCTTGATTATTATATGAGACGATATCATCCTGTTCAATTGAGAGATAGTCGTCTCGTGAAGGTTGATGAAAAGCATCGAGCATATAACTTTGGACAGTCAAAGGGAATGACATGTGATAGAGTTTTAATCTATCCAACGAGGCCAATGGTTATGTGGTTAAAAGATCATGATATCGAACTAAAGCCAACTTCACGGGCAGATTTATATGTGGCAGTTACTAGAGCCAGATTTAGTGTGGCTTTTTTAGTTTCTGATGAGGTTTGTGAAGAAATTCATGATCTGCCCATTTGGGTAAATGAATAGCATTTGAGGAAAATGAAACTTCCTCAGATATTGTCTCTGAATACCTTTTCTGCTTGTT
>CACYEC010000386.1 GCA_902773225.1 uncultured Bacteroidales bacterium | reverse complement strand
TATAAAGGTAGTTCTCTTTACGAATCTTTTCGAAGGTCTGTATGCCTACGGGGTATCTTCTTTCCATCTTGTCCATCGTGATTGGTCCTTGAAAATGCAAATATACATCTTTTTATTGATTTGTGCTTTTGGAAATCAAGAATTTTTGAACAATTCTTCATGTTTCAAAATGTTTCATTTTGTCATATCCATGAAACATTTTTGCATATAACATTGCATAAATTTCCAATATCCACACTCAAAACAACCCTAAATATGCAAAAAGCACTCCATTCTGCATAAACATCCTTCGTTTTAACATTTGTTATGAAACATTTGCTCCGCCACTATTTCACAATCTGAAGAGTTGTCGTCCTGCAGTTACAAACTCTCGGGATATTGCATGGTGCAGCAATGGAGTGAACCATGCTGCTTGATGAGCACACTGCAATCTACGCCCACCACCTCGCGGTCGGTGAATACCTCGGAAAGGGTCTTGATGGCTTGGGCGTCGTGAACAGACTGATGGTAGGTCGGGCAAAGCACTGCGTCGTTCATGATGAGGAAGTTGGCGTATGTGGCAGGCAGGCGGTTGCCCTCTTCGTCGTAGATGGCATCGGGCATGGGCAACCCCACAAGTTCGTAAGGCTTGCCATCGCTGGTTCGGAAGGCTTGAAGTTCCTTTTTCATCAAGTTCAATTCTTCGTAATGCTCGTCGTTCTTGTCCTCGCACGCCACGTATGCAATGGTGTTGCGGTTGCAGAACCGGGCAAGGGTGTCGATATGCCCGTCGGTGTCATCACCAGCCAAATAACCGTGGTTGAGCCATAGCACTCGCTTGGCATTGAGGATGCTGTGAAGCGACTTCTCGATGCCCTTCTTGTCGAGAGGTTCGTTGCGGTTGGGGGCTAAAAGGCACGAACTGGTGGTGAGGATGGTGCCGCATCCGTCGCTTTCTATCGAACCTCCTTCCAGGACAAAGTCGCGGCAGTCGAGATAAACACCGTCGAGCAAGCCCGACTGGTAGAGGTGGCTGTTGATTTGGTTGTCGAAATTGGCCGCGAACTTCATACCCCATCCATTGAAACGGAAGTCCATCAGAATACGGAGGGAAGGGTCTGCGTCGTCCAGACAGGTCAGAAAAGCATGGTCGCGGGCCCAGGTGTCGTTGGTCTCGCAACAGAAGTAACAGATGCGGTGCAAGAGCGCGTCGGCACTGATTCGGTCTTTCTTGGGGATGCGTCCGTCAAGACCGCTCTCCAGGCTGTTCTGCACCTCTGAAATATTCGGAGCGACAATCAGCAGCAATTCGCGAAGACTGATCTCGCGCGCTAAATGGTAATAACATTCTTCAACCTCGTCAATCAGACTGTCCCAGTCGCTGCCCCTATGGGGCCAGGTGAGTTGCACGGCTGATTGAAAGTGCCATTCGGCAGGTAGGTATATCATGATGGGGTTGGATACTTGTCGTCGGTTTATCTCTGCTGTTTTACGGCTATGGCTTCAATCTCGATGTCTGCGCCCTTGGGCAGTGCTGCCACGGCAAACGCGCTGCGTGCAGGGTGGGGAGCGCTGAAGAACTGGGCATAGACCTCGTTGACAGCGGCGAAGTCGCTGATGTCGCGAAGTAGAACGGTCACCTTCACCACGTCGCCCATCTCCAATCCCTCGGTGGCGAGGATGTTTTTGATGTTGGTCAGCGACTGGGCGGCAAGTGCCTTGATGCCACCTGTGGCAAACTCACCTGTTGTGGGGTCGATAGGCAGTTGACCTGATACATAAACGGTGTCTCCTGCCACGATGGCCTGGCTGTAGGGACCGATGGCGGCTGGTGCTTGGGGTGTGGATATTGCTTTCATCTTTTATTGCAGTTGATTTTACTCGTTTATTTTTCCTTGTGATATAGCATTGCGCTATAGGCTGTTTAACGGTGCAAAATTAGTCAAAATTTCTGATTGACATGTCAGCCGATTAAAGAAATATTATCGCCTTGCCTTTATTATTCATCTTCCTCTTGTTCGGAAGATAGCGATCTGAAAGGCGATTCGGATTGTTCATCACCTGTGAAAGTCGTTTTTTTATCAATTTGCTGACAGATAATTTGTTTATTCCTTTGGAAAATTGTAATATTGCACGGATTATTCCAAGGGAAAAAGTATGCATAAACTAACTTAACACCCTATATGACTAACCAACTATAATCATCAACCTTTTTTATACAACAACACAATTATGAAAGACCTTAAAATGTACATCAACGGCAAGTTCGTTGAGAGCCGTTCAGGCAAATGGATTGACGTGCTGAACCCATCAACTGAAGAAGTGATTAGCCGACAGCCAGAAGGAACTGTGGAGGACGTGGAAGAAGCAATCGACGCCGCTGTCGTGGCGCAGAAGGCTTGGGAGAAAGTACCCGCCATACAACGTGCCGCTTATCTGAAGAAAATGGCGCAAGGCATCCGCGACAACTTCGACAAGTTCCAGGAAATCCTCGTCCGTGAGCAAGGAAAAACGCAGGCTCTGGCCGGTGTGGAGGTCGGGGTCACAGCTGAATACTTCGACTATATGGCTTCATTCGCACGTCATATCGAAGGCGAGATTATCCAAAGCGACAATCCTGGGGAAACCATGCTACTGGCCAAGGTGCCTTGCGGGGTGGCTGCCGGCATCCTCCCTTGGAACTTCCCATTCTTCCTCATAGCACGCAAGGCCGCTGCTGCGCTCATTGCTGGTTGCTCCATCGTCATCAAACCTTCACAACTCACACCAGAGAACTGCTGTGAGTTCTGTAAGATTGTTGACGAGAGCGGACTGCCAGCAGGACTTTTCAATGTGGTGACAGGAAAAGGCTCTGTCGTAGGACATGCCATGGCTTCTAGCCCCAAGATTGGCATCGTCAGCCTCACCGGGTCTGTGGAGGCTGGAACAAGAATCATGGAGGCCGCAGCACCAAACATCACCAAGGTGTCGCTGGAACTCGGTGGAAAGGCGCCTGCCATCGTCTGCGCTGATGCCGACCTCGAACTGGCCGCACAGGCCATCCTCGACAGCCGTATCGGCAACACCGGACAAATCTGCAACCAGGCTGAGCGTGTCTATGTGGACAAGCGCGTGAAGAAGGAATTCACAGAAATCGTGCTGAAGAAGTACCAGGCCGTGAAGGTGGGCGACCCTGCTGTGGTGAAAGACGCCGACATGGGACCGCTTGTGGAGAAACGTGCTCTCGATAGTGTTACAGCCAAGGTGGAAAACGCCATCAAGCAGGGCGCCAAGGTGCTTTGCGGCGCACACCGCATTGGCGACAAGGGGTATTTCTACGCGCCTACAGTGCTCGACTGCTGCACTCAGGACATGGACATCATACATGAGGAGACCTTCGGACCCGTGCTCCCTCTGGTGGAATTTGAAACCCTCGACCAAGCCATTGAGTGGGCCAACGACACGGAGTACGGACTGGCTTCAAGCGTGTTCACCAAAGACCTCGAAACGGCAACTCGTGTCTGCCGCGAACTCAAGTTCGGCGAGACTTATATCAACCGATTCCACTTCGAGGCTATACAGGGCTTCCATGCAGGTGTGAAGAAGAGTGGTATTGGTGGCGCTGACGGTAAGCATGGCCTTGAGGAATACCTCAACACCCACGTCATCTACTTCCAGACTCATTATTGATAAAAAGGGAGTTAAAATGGGGTTTGATAAAAAGGGTGTTAAATAGGGAGTCAAAATGGACGATTCTTTATCAGCATCATGACCTATTGTCCACTTTAACTCCGATAAATAATATCGATATGAAAATCGGATTATTCATCCCATGCTATGTGGACGCGCTCTACCCTGAGGTGGGCGTGTCCACATATAAATTGCTTACACATTACGGACTTGATGTGGATTATCCCGAAAAACAGACTTGTTGCGGACAACCACAAGGAAACGCTGGTTTCGAGAAACTGTCTGTGGAACTGGCGGAACGGTTCGAAAGCAATTTCGAAGGTTATGACTATATCGTGGCACCCTCGGCCAGTTGTGCTGCATACGTCAAACTTTTCCATCCCCATATCCTTGAAGGGCATCATCCCTGCACCACCACCGACCGTATCATGGATGTGGTGGAGTTTCTCCACGATGTGCTGAAAGTGACGCAGGTTCCTGGTAAGTTTCACCATAAGGTCAGCGTCCACAACAGTTGCCATGGGGTGCGCGAGTTGGGGCTTTCAACACCTTCTGAACGCATGGACCATTCGCGTTACAACAAGATTCGCGACCTACTGCAACTCGTTGAAGGCATTGAGGTGGTCGAACCCGAACGACCTGATGAGTGCTGTGGATTTGGTGGCATGTTCTCTATTGAGGAACCCGAAGTCAGTACACGCATGGGGCGGGACAAACTCCGACGGCATGAGGAAACAGGTGCAGAATACGTCACTGGCCCCGACTCTTCCTGTCTGATGCACATGCAGGGTATCGCACGTAAGGAAGGAAATAAGATGCAATTTATCCACGTCGTGGAGATTCTTGCCAATGGGATTTAGGCTTTAAGTAATATAAAAAAAATAAGTTGCCTCACTGTTGGATTTTATCACGCGACTGTTGAATAACTTTCTGGCATGATTCCAATCGT
>CACYEC010000385.1 GCA_902773225.1 uncultured Bacteroidales bacterium | reverse complement strand
TCGCCGGTCTCAGAATACCAGAATTTGTGGCTGTCTTCGATGGCGTGAGCCCTTATGCTTCCGTGCGTCATCTTTCCGCTGTATTTACTGGACATACCGAAAGCACGCTTGTAGTCGTCAATGGTGCCTTGCGCCAACATGGATGAGCACAAGGAAGCGACTGCGATAGTCAGAATAGTTCGTTTCATTTGCTATTAGTGTGTTAATCAGTGGTTAATTGACTAAATGTTTTATGGTGTCGGCCTCGTTGCTCACCACTTTACCGTTGAACTTAGCGTGGACCACATCTTTTTTTGCCGCGCTGGCAAACTCTTGTGGTGTATGCTTCACGGGTTCGACCATGAATTCAGGAATGTTGTAGCTCTTGAGGAAGTAGGTGTAGTATCCCGGGTCTTTCTGTGGTAAGGCGAAGGCCTTGTGTGCCTTGCCTTCCTTGTCGAAGTAGGCGATATAGAGTCGTGTGTAGTTTCCGTCGTCGCGTCGGCTGCTGAATATTATCCACCGTCCGTTGCTTGACCACGAGTGGTAACTTTCCGCCTGGTTGCTGTTCACGTTTTCCAGTTTTCGCGCCTCGCCGGTCTTCAGGTCCAGGATGTGCAGGTCGGCATCGGGATGCCAGATGTGGAAGCACCCGAACTCTCCCTGTGCGAAGAGGAGGTATCGTCCGTCGGGGCTGATTCGTGGCAGTGTAGCGCTGGCATTAACAGAATCTGCTTGATAGACCATTTCGGTAGGTCCGAACTTATGTGTTTTCTGGTCGAAGGGCTTTCGGTAGATGTTGTATTTCACATCTTTGTACCGCCGTATGAGTTCGGAGTCCTTGGTGCCAGTAGTGTCGGTGAACTCGAAGTGTGCTGAGCAGTAGTAGAGCATGTCTCCCGAAGGAGCCCAGTACGGATAGACTTCGAATTCGTCGGGAATATTGGAGATATTAGTTACCTCGTTTTTCTCCACATCGTAAAGGATGATGTCGCTTTTAGAGTCCTGCACCTCGATTTTCGCTTTGGACATGGTGTGGAAGGACTGTCCAGTGCTGTTTGTGGAGTAAGCGATGAGTTTCTGTGTGGGATGCCAAGAAGGATAGACCCCGCTGCTGATGGTGGAGTCGGACTTGAGGTCAACCTTCGTGAGTTTGTCTCCTTCCACAATCATGGTTCCTCCATGTCCCTGTCGCATGTGGAACTGCATGTTGGTAGTATGGTAGTTTTGGTAGGAGTGGCAGTTAATGCACTGTCCATTGTCCTCGCTCGAGATAATCATGTTGTTGTAGATGTCCTTCTCCTCAAAGTTAGTGAGGTTTCGCTGGTTAATGCTCAGCACCTCGTATGCGATGTAGGACGGGTAGATAAGACGGTAGGAGATGTATGGGTCGATTTCCTCCTCAGCCACATAGATGTTGAACGCTTGGTACCCTTTCCATCCGTTGCCTTCTTTCACGAAGACCTCCACCTTGATGTCCTTGCCCTTAGCGGCTTGTAGCATCTCTTTCCATTTTTTCTCAGGCACTTGTATTTTCATGCCTTTTCCGTAGGTGTTCTCCCCGCCAGGGTAGGTGAATCGAGCCACAGCCTCCTCTCCTTTCTCCAAGACCATGAAGTTGGTGGGTGCGATATTGCAAGGCACGGTGACCTCGGTGTAGTCGGGGTAGATTTTAGGCTGTGAGTTTTGCTTGGCGAACTGTTCGGGTGCCTTTGGTGACGAGCAACTGATGATGGTCAGCGCAGCAATGGCGAATATGCATATACGATTGAGTTTCATATTCATTGATTGTATATCAGTTATAAATTGTTTGTCGGTTTCTTAATACGATTTCACGTCTCTGACGAGGAAATAGAAATACCAGAATGTGTCGCCGAACTGAGCCCTCATGGCATCCGCCATTTGCTTCTCGGTGTATTTCTGTGCCACGAGTTGGTTGGTCATTTGCTGGAAAGCCCCGAAGCGTTGCACAACTTTCTCCTGGTCGAAAGGCATGCCCTTGATGTCCACCTCGTGCTCGAGGTTTCCATAGAGGTATGCGGCCTCTTGGTAGTGTATCGGCATGGGAACACCTTTATGTAGCATGGCGTAGTTGAAGAACCGTGGCCAGAAGAGTTGTATGTTCTTGTCCACCAAAGTATAGGCGAGTATGACGTCGGAGAATTCGGGGTCTTTGTTGGTGGAGTTGGCGAAATAGTTGATGATATACATCTCGCAGAGACCTCCGTCGCTGTCGAGCAGGTCTTCGAAGCCCATAAGCGGCTTGATGCCCTTGAACTCCTCGTTTTGGGCGATGAGTTCGGTGTTGTTGAGGTAGCGTTCGTATTCCTCCGCCCATGCTTTATGGAAGGTGGTCTGTTTCAGTTTCCCGATATACTTTCTCGCGGCCTCGAATTCCCCCTCAACGATGGAGCATTTGGTGAGAATCTTGAGGTCGTTGACGTTGAATCCGAATTCGACGCCATTCTCGATGCACCATCGTGTGGAGAAGTAAGTCTTGCCGTGATGGTAGTACATCGTGGTGGCGAATGTCTGCACCAGATGCACTTTGAGTGAGTCATAGACGTATGGTGGTTCGCCTCGGTTGTCGTAGTGGAACATAGCCTCTCCCATCTTTTTCTGTCGCATGAGTGCAATGTTCTTGCTGATGACCATTTGTCGAGTGGGTGGACCTGGTGCAATCGAGGACTCGTACAGCACGTCGTCCCATCGTTGCTCATCGACAGCCTTAGCCATTCGCAGTTCTGCTTTGTAGTTGTAGTTGTCGTACCAGAAATACTTCACGCACGTCACTAAAGCGACAATAATCAAGATGTTGGCCATCAGAGGCATCATCAGTTTGCTGTTTGCTTTTTCATCGGCCGAGGGCGGGTATGCCACAGTCAGGATGGCAGTCAGTAGCAATGCGGTAGCCAAGAAGATAAAAGGCATTGATGGATAGATGGACGTGAGGAGGTCGGACTGGAACAAGGGGAAACTGGCCAGCCACGCGTCTTCTATCCTCATCTGGCTGTAATGCTGGTACCAGATGACGGGCGTGGCAATAATGGCCAACATTGCGATGGCAGGTATAAGCCATCGACTGAATCGTTGGTTGTCGGTTTTGCGCAGCCCAAGTATGGCTATCAGCAGTGTGCCGAGCAGAGCGTACCATCCTACGATAGTGTATCCGAGGAAACACCAGACGACAGTCCATGCCAATCGGCAAGCCTGTCCCATGTATCGTGCAAAGAGTACGGCGCTCATCATCAGTAGTACTCCGAGGCTTTCCTTGAACCAGAATCCAGGGTTCTTGATGTAGTACATCCAATAGCCGAGGCAGATGACCGAGCAGAGCAGCAAAGCAGGCGCTATCAAGGCTGCCACACTCCATTTTGGTTTGAGTCGGAAGGCGAATATGCTTTCCACATAGATAATGGTCCAGATGGCCACCAATATGGCGCTTCCCAGGGCAGGGTAGTAGAAGTACTGTGTGAGGTAGCATCCCAGCCAATGGATGAATCCGGCAGGCACAGCCATCTGTTCATCGAAGAAGATGCTGGAGTTGCTCCAAAGAGAGTGGTTCTGTACACCGAAGAGGTAGTCCTTGTTGCCAATAGCCAGTATGAGCCATGAGGCCAGCGCGAAAATCACTCCATAGCAGTAGGGTAGTGCTTTGGTCAGTTTGGAGAAGTCTCGGGGTGTTTTTTTGCCGTTGGTCTTTTTCGGTTGTTCGAAAGATGTTTTTGCACTCGATGTTTTGGTCGAGGCATTATTCATGTTCTTCTGCTTTTTAGACATTTTGTTGTCGCTTTTGTTTTTTGTTTCCAAACTGCAAATTTAAACAAAATTGGGGACTTGCAAGTCAGGTCGGCAAAGAAAATGTATCTTCCATATAGGAAAACAGTCAAAAAAACAGATTAAGCATGGCTAACATCAGAATTGGCACGACTTTTTCTTGAATTTTCATGTGAGGCGAAGCCTTTGGTGATTTTCTAATATTGTTGAACCGCCGTTATTGTGATGTTGAAAGGTCAGTAAAAGTTGTTTTCTGTAACAAAATAGTAATACCACCAATATGTCTTTCCGAATGTTTTTTTCAACTCCGCGGCCATTTCTCTCTCAGAGAAACCCTTTTGCTTGAGGTTGTAGAGTGAGAGTTGGAAGTTGCTGTAACTTTGCACCATAGATAAGTCGAACTGCAAGTCGTTGAAGACGGGGTTGTTGTCGATATTTCCGAAAAGGTATGCGGCCTCCAAGTAATGTTGTGGTATGGGTTCTCCCTCGTGTAGTATGCCATAGTTCATAAAACGCGACCAGAAAAGCGAGTTGTTTTTCACGAACAGTGTATATGATGTGATGAGGTCGGCAAAGACAGGGTTGTGGCTTGTGACCTGAGAGAAATACTGTGTGAGGTATAGGTCGCAAACGCTGTTGTCGGCATCGAGCATGTCGTTAGCATCGATAAGGTTGATGATGGCCTTCATTTCCTCGTCGGAAGCGACCAAATCCGGGTTGAAAACCAAAGCCTCAAGGCGCATGGCTTCTTTCTTGTGGAAAGTAGTTCGTTTAAGCAGGTTGATGTATTTGAGTGCGAGGTTGAACTCTTTGTTCAGTATGCAGGTTTTTGCCATGTGCCTGAGATGCACGACGTTGAATCCGTATTCCACTCCGTTTTCGATGCACCATCTGTAGCAGAAGTTGGTCTTTCCGTACTGCAGATATATTTCAGGTCCAGCGGTCTTCACCATTCTCACTTTCAGCGAGTCATAGTTTTCAGGCATGACGTTTTCGTTGTCGAAGGTAAACATTTCGTTGCCCAGTCTGTTGGTGTTGAGAAGCGCGAGGTTGCGTACGAGTATCATCTGCCTTGTGGGATGCCCTTTCTGCTTCCTTGTCGTTTCGATGATGCTGTTCCAGTCGCGTTGTTCCAAAGCCCTCATCATTCTCAGTTCTGCATGGTAATTATTATCGCCGAACCAGAAGACATAGGTCATGGCACAGCAGACCGCCGATGTCATTATGTTCAACGCTTTGGTGTTTTGGATTTTCAGGAAGGGAATGGCGATGAAAGCCAGTGCGATAATGATGAAAGGCACAGACGGAAGCAAGGAGAAGGTGTTGTTGGCCTGGAACAGCGGGAAAGCCGCCAGGTAGATGTCTTCGATACGTATGGTGGTGTAGTATTGGTACCACAGCAGAGGGGTGGCGATAAGTACGACCGTCCCTATGATGGCAAACCAAGCGGGACGTAACCGTGATGAACTGGCCTTATAGGTTTTGGTGTCAGGTTGGGCGATGTAGAGGATAATCATCACCAAAGTGCCTAAAAGGGCGTACCATCCGAAAATCGCATAGCCGCCCAGACAGAACACTATCATCCATGCGATGCGAGGCCAAGGTTTCATGAGTCTTCCGAGGTAGATGGCCAGAAGGGTGAAAGCCACACCTATGCTTTCGGTGAACCAGTAACCAGGAATCTTGATGTAGTAGAGCCAATATCCGAGGTCTATTTCAGAGCAGAGCAGGGCTGTGATGGGGATAAGTGCGAGGATAATCCTGTCTTTCTCCAGATGGAAAGCTTTGATGGTTAGCCAGTAGATAAATGCCCACAGCGCCACCAATATCAGTGCACCGAGATAGGGGTGGTGGAAGAACTGTGTCAGGTAGCATCCCGCCCACATCATCAGTCCGCCCACATGCAGCATACGTTCTTCGAGGAAATGTCGGGAGTTGAGCCACAATGAGTGGTTTTCTACAGCGTAGAGGTAGTCGTTGTTCCAGATGGTGAGGATGAGGTAAGCGAAGAGCGAGAACACCGCTATAGGGAGCCATTTGGCAGCCAGCAGTCGTGACGTTGTCTTTATCGGTTGGTTGTTGCTGTCCACAGGAAAAATGAAGTTTATGCAGTAATGAGCAAGAGAGATAAGGTGTATGGTATGCAGGTGATGTTGATCAATGTGCCCATATTGTCCTTTTGTCTGATATTGCCCTTTTGTTTGAGTTCAGGCACAAAGTTACAACATTTTCTGATGAAACCGTATGGAGAAAGAAAAAAATGTTGCGGCAGGGGAATCGGAGTGTGATTTAAGGGTCTTAGGGTGTTTAAGGTCATTAAGGTCATTACGGTCTTTAGGGTGTTTAAGGTCTTTAGGGTTCTTTTTTGTAGAAAAGAGGTCTTTGACAATCAAAAATCAAGAGTTGAAACAGAGAGTGTAAAAAAGTGGATTTTTTACCGAAAATGCGGTCTGTGTGCGATAACAGCGTTGATTTATGTCAATAAAACATCGTTTTTTGATGAGTTCTTGATAAAAAATTTGTTCTGATGTTTTAAGTCGTTATAACTTTGCATCGGAAATCAGAGAGACGTTGAAAACAGCATCTTGATGAAGACGCTGAAAGTCTCTAAAAGTTTCATAAGCATTGATTGTTTAGGTTAGTAAAAGTTAGGTAAAAGATTTTCATAGTTATTAAGTTAGGTTAGTTAAGTTAGG
>CACYEC010000384.1 GCA_902773225.1 uncultured Bacteroidales bacterium | reverse complement strand
GCTGTCGGTGATGGTGAATCGCAGACGGGTGGCGGTCAAGGTGGGGAAGCAGATGATACGGCGGTGTCCTATGGTGGTCAATCCGTCACCTTCTTCTGCCAGTTCGTCCTTGAGGGGCTTCCACTGACCATCCACAAAGGCTTCCAGCGCGAACGACTTCACACGCTGCCCCAAAGCGATGTACTCCTCGGCGACGAAACGGTTGAAGGTCGTGGGTTTCTTGAAGTCGATGGTCAGGCTTGCGGAGGTCACTCCGTCGTCGGTCGCCCAGTAGGTGTCTGCCTTGCCGTCGATGGCCTTCGATGCGCTGAAACGCGTGTCGTTGCCTCGCACATTGGTGGCCGACACTTTCGCTCTCTTCGTCAGGTCGGTCTTGAAAACCTCACTCACCATCTTGGAGAAGACCATCCCCCTCACACTGTCGTTGGGGTGTATGCGTCCGTTGGGAGCGATGGGGAAGTTGAGCAACAATGTCGAGTTGCGTCCAACGGATTTGTAGTAAGTCTCCATCAACTTCGAAAGGCTCTTCACATGCTCGTTCTCTGTTTCGTGATAGAACCAGCCTGGACGGATGCTTGTGTTCGTCTCACCTGGTACCCATGAGTCGCCCGTCTCCAAACCAAAGTGGAGCATCGGCCAAGTCACTTCTCCGTCCTTGTTCAGCAGGCTCCAGTTGGTCGAACCCACATTTCCTGCCTCGGTGCCTACCCAGCGCAGGTCACCACGGTCGCTGCCGTCGTTCCAGATGACGCAGTGGGGCTGCAGCTCGCGTATCATACGGTAGGTCTCTGGCCACTCGTAGTAAGTGGTGCGGTCGATTTTGCGGGTTTCGTTCGCACCGCCATACCAACCGTCGCCTCCGTTCGCGCCATCAAACCAAACCTCGAAGATGTCGCCATAGTTCGTCAGCAGTTCACGCAGTTGGTTGCGGAAATAAGTCACGTATTCTGAACGGCCGTATTCCGGATGGTTGCGGTCCCAGGGCGACAGATAGACGGCGAACTTCAAACCTTCCTCGCGGCAGGCGTCGGCCAACTCACGTACCACATCACCCATGCCGTTTTTCCAAGGGGTGTTCTTCACCGAGTAATCTGTATATACCGATGGCCACATGCAGAAACCGCAGTGGTGCTTGGCGGTGAAGATGATGCCCTTCATGCCCGATTGCTTGCACACACGAGCCCACTGACGGCAGTCGAGGCTCGAGGGATTGAACAGGCTGAGGTCTTCGTTGCCGAAACCCCATTCTTGGTCGGTGTAGGTGTTCATCGAATAATGGATGAAAGCGTACATCTCCATGTCCTGCCAGCGCAACTGGTCGGACGATGGGGTGGGGCCACAAGGTGCGGGCGTGCTCACTTGAGCGTGAGCCGAGGTCAATGACAGAATCGACAGTAAATAGACAGAAAGGGTTTTTGGAATGATTTTCATGAAGGATAAGTTTTAGGTGATGAGGGTTTACAAGAAGAACAGACTTGCGCCTAAGACACTGATAATCGTGCCGACCACTTCCAGTTTAGTAATCTTCTGCTTGAACAGGAAGTAACTGGGCAACAGGATGAAAACAGGGGTCAGCGACATCAAAGTCTGGGCGATGCCGGCTGAAGTGTAGCGAAGTGCCATCAACGACATCGACACGCCAATAAACGGACCGGTCATCGTCGCGCCAAAGGTCGCGCCCATCGCCTTGATGTCACGAACGGAACGACCTAAGGAACCGAACTTGTGGCGAAGACCCATCAGAAGAATGAAACTGGTGCCGCCAAACACTGCGCGCATGAACGTGGACGAGAAGGGCATTAACCAACGAACGGCATCCGCGCCCTCGGGGATATTCAGACTGTAATATTCCATTCCTTTTCCACTCAGCACCAGACCCACTCCTTGACCTACACCTGCACCTATACCGTAAAGCACGCCCGATAAAGGCATCTTGAACGACAAGTGCTTATGGTGATGGTGTTCGTCACCGCCTTTGCGGGTCAACACCGACATCGCTATTCCGCCAATCACAATCAACATCGCGGCGATGGACTTCAACGACATCGACTGACCTAAAATCGCCCAACCGGCTATCGAGGCGGCGATAGGGGCCAACGTCATGAACAACTGGCCGAAACGAGAACCGATAATCAGGTAGGAACGGAACAGGCAGATGTCACCGAATGTGTAGCCCACCAATCCTGACATTCCTAACCACAACCAGGCGCGGGGTGTGGTGTGGGAGGGAAAAGGACTGCCTGTGAAACACAAGAGCAGCAAACTGATGAACAGCATCGACAGAACCATGCGAACTACGTTCAGGTTCAAGACTCCCATGCGCTTGGTCGCTGCCTCAGAAAAAAGGGCGGCAAGTGTCCAAGACACTGATACCGCCACTGCTATGCTTTCACCTATGTAATGCATCTGATATGCATGGAATGGTTAATCGAACAAACCGGGTTCGCTGAAAGTGCGCTTCGACTCTGGTATTAAGTCCTTCAAGTCGGCTTCCTCGTCTTGCTGAACTGTCTGGGGAGCCTGAACGCTCGACTGGACGTTGTCCAATGTCTCGCCTAAGTAAGTGTAGTAGAAATTCGAACTCTTCGACGAGGGGAACTGGCTGCGAGAATCTACGTCCTGACGGTTGCGGAGATGGTCCACTATCCTGTTGTAGCAGTCCATGGCGCTCTGGGCCTTCAAACGGACACGGAACAATGTGTCCTTGTACTGGAACTTGCTCGTCTCGGGAATCAGAACAACGCGCTTGAAGGTCAGGCTTGCTTCGTACCAACCGGGACGAGGCTCGTTCAGAATGTCCTGGATCGTTCGGCGGCGGTCTGACATCACGCCTGTATGCTTCGGGTCGTTCTTCTGCTCCTCACGCTTCTTCTGCTGGTCTTTGAACTCCTCCATGCTCTGGGCGTCTGACTTGATGATAATCACGTAGTTGTTGAAACTCACCTTCAAATGGTAGGGGTATATCGAAGTGCCTATGTAGAAAGCATTAATCCTGTTGATAAGGGACTGCTCTACTTTGATTTCTGGAATGGTACGCAAGAAGTCGGCGGCTTCTTCTACGCTTTTCACAAATGCCTCGTGGGCAAAATACCTGATGTATAAGTTCATAAAATAAAATAACAAAATCAATAGACTTGCTACTGAAAAAATAATGTAATAACAATATATGCTGAAGATATGATAGGGACTGTGCGCTATCCTATCCTTACGATTGCAAAGTTACTCCAACTTCAGCGGATTTCAAAACAATTCATCTTTTTTTTGCTTCTGCATCTTGCAGAATACCATTTATGGAACATAAAAAAACACATTTTTTCCTCTTTGATGTGCCTTTTGTTCGAAAAAAAGTCTTTTTTGTTTTTTTTTGTGTAATTTTGCAGGGAAATAAGACTCAAAAAATTTTAATCCTAACTATTTGATGAAAAACAAAAAACTACTGGACTTCCTTTTCCCGAACAGTCCCCATAGGGTTAGAGTGAATGTCGCTATTCTCTTAGGAAGAATCGCATTCTCTGTGTTGCTTGGGTATCATGGATTGTTGAAAATTGCTTCGTTCAGTGATTTGTCCAATGAATTTCCCAATCCTTTCGGACTGGGAGCGAGCGTAAGCCTTTCTCTCGTCATCTTTGCCGAAGTGTTCTGCTCTTTGATGGTCGTTCTCGGATTGCTTACTCGTTTGGCTACTATGCCTATCATCTTTGCCATGCTGGTCGCATACTTCTTCATTCATGGAGGATATGTGGTCGATATGGGAGATTTCAAAGGGGGGGAATTAGCACTGCTCTATGCCATTATCTTCATTCTTATCTGCATCACTGGAGCTGGCAAATATTCCATCGACTATCAAATCCATAAGAAACTCAAACATAAAGCATAAGGATAGCGCCGCTATTCTCGCTGCCGGATTTTCCAATACTCAGGATATAGGTTGTTGGCACGCGGACCAAGGTTGTTGACAAAACCCAAGGGCACGCCCTGGTGGGTCAGCAACACATAACCGTGTGCCTGCGCTGTATCCAGTGTAATCCCCTCCCTTCGAAGATAGGATAGAGCGGTGTCGCGGTCGATTTCGGCTGTGGCGAAACCTTGGGGATGGAGGGCGGTACTCATTGCCAGGGTGTGCGAGGGAATGAATTTCTTTCCCTTCATCTCGCCCAACTCAATGCCTGAGTGAAGAACCTGTAGACGGCGGCGGAGTATGCCCAATAGGGGATTGTAGAGGCTCGGAAAAGCCCGATAGATTCCTCCTGCTTCTTCTATCTCGTATGCTTCGGCATTCACAATGAGGTCGCTGAAGTCAATGCTCGATTTGGATTTCGACTTCACTTTTTTCTTGTCTTTCCGCTGTCTGGAAGAACTACCCTGGAGTGTGTCTCCATCTTTCATCACCACACACGCGAAGAAACCCTCCCCTCTGGCTTTGTGAGGAAAGAAATGGTAGCAGGGATGGGATGGATTGTCGGTCAAATTTCCACTCACTCCCCATGAGGACACTGTCTCTACTGGCAGGCAACAACCGCCCAGCTCATCGCATATCCATGCGGCATTCTCCTCGTCCTCATGCACATTGTAAGTACAGGTGCTGTATATCAAAATGCCACCGGGTTTCAGGCATGGCCAGATGCCGCTGACTATTTCACGCTGACGCCGCTGGCACATCGCTACGGTCCTATCGCTCCATTCTGATATCGAATCCACATCCTTGCGGAACATACCCTCGCCTGAACAGGGCACATCGGCGATGACCACGTCGAACAACTGCCCTAAATATTGGAAGTCGGGGGCGTAATTGCAGGTCACCACACTATTGGGATAACCCCATTTCACGATGTTCTCCATCAAGATGTTGGCGCGCGGACGGATGGGCTCGTTCGACACAAGCAGACTGCCCTCGGGCAAACAAGAATGGGCTAAGGTCGATTTGCCTCCTGGAGCGGCGCACAGGTCGAGGACCACCGAGGGAACCTTGACGTAGGTTTTGAGTATGCGTTCCAAAAACATCGACGAGGCTTCCTGAACATAATAACAACCTGCATGAAACAAGGGGTCGAGAGTGAACGATGGCCGTTCGGGAAGGTAATAGCCCGTATCACACCAAGGCACACTGTCGGTTGGCGTTTCTTCACGCCATTTCTTGGGGTTGATTCGGATGCTCACAGGACTGTCGCTGTCTGTGATGGCTTGAAGCAGCCCCTTGGCATCGCTGCCCATCTGTTTTTGCATGGCATCGATAAATGCTGTTGGCAATCTTCTCTCTTCCATATCGAGGTCGTTAGTTATTTAGGCATAGTTCAAAAATCCCCCCCATTATTTCCTCTTCTGATTTTTTTTGCATATATTTGCGCCAATAAGATGCAATCAGCATTTTTACTCTTGAATTCAATCGTTTTTTATCACCTTATATTTTTATTATGGGACAAAGGCAACTTGACGCGCTCGATGAGAAAATACTGAAAATCATTGCGAACAACGCACGCATTTCTTTCCTTGAAGTGGCCAGGACTTGCAATGTGTCGGGGGCGGCTATACACCAGCGCATTCAGAAACTCACCAATATGGGGGTCATCAAAGGCTCTCAGTTCAATATCGACCCCGAAAAGGTGGGATACGAAACATGCGCTTACATAGGACTCTATCTCAAGGAACCTGGACAGTTTGATGAGGTCACAGCACGACTCGCTGAGATTCCTGAAGTCGTGGAGTGTCATTACACCACAGGGGGATACGACATCTTCATCAAGATTTACGCACGAAACAACCACCATCTCGTCACACTCATACACGACAAACTACAACCTCTCGGACTGGCGCGTTCCGAAACCATCATCTCTTTCTGTGAGGCCATCAAACGACAACTGCCTGTACCTAACATCTTCGACAAAGACCAGGTGAAAGACTCCATTGATGACGACTTGGATTTCACAGACGAAGACTACTCTGCAGAACCTTAGTCCTGAGGTGATGCCTTCCTTTCGTAATCCACGAACGAGTAATCGACCGCGTGACGTTCATCGTGCTCATGCGACTCGCAGGCGGTCTCCAACCACTCGCTCAAGTCTATATCAGGGAAGAATACATCGGCGTCCGAGGGGGTGTCGTGAATGAAGGTCAGACACAAACGGTCGGCTATGGGCAATGCTTCTTCATACACGGAAGCACCGCCGATGATGAACACCTCGTCGTCTTCCTGGCAATGGCTCAATGCCTCTGTCAGCGAACCGTAACGCTCAGCGCCTTCAAATTCACGCTCACTTCGGCTCAGCACGATGTTGCGCCTGTTGGGCAACGCACCCTTGGGAAGGGACTCGAATGTCCTGCGCCCCATGATGATGGTGTGACCGGTCGTCAGCGTTTTGAAACGCTTTAAGTCGTTTGGCAAACGGTAAATCAAACCGTTGTCCTTGCCTATCGCGCCGTTTGCGGCGATGGCTACTATAATGGATAGTCGCATGCTACAATAATGATTACAGGGGTCTTCTAAAAATCGCTCTTAATTCTTACCTCGTTTTAATCCACTGCCCGCCGAGTTCGTCTGGCTTTTTTCTTAATTCTTAATTCTTAACTCTTAACTGAAATAAGATTCTTACCTCTTAACTCACTGCCCGCCGGGTTCGTCTGGCTTTTTTTCTTAACTCTTAATTCTTAACTCTTAACTATTAAACGGATACAGTTGCCTTGATGTGGTCCCACGGGTCATAGTCCGTGAGCGTGAAGTCGTCGTATTCAAAGGCGAAGATGTCCTTCACTTCGGGATTGAGGTGCATCCTCGGCAAGGCACGAGGGGTGCGGGTCAACTGAAGGTGGGCCTGTTCCAAGTGGTTGAGGTAAAGATGGGTGTCGCCTGTCGTATAGACGAAGTCGCCCGCTTGCAGACCTGTCACCTGCGCCATCATCATCAACAGCAGCGAATAGGAGGCGATGTTGAAAGGAACACCCAGAAAACTGTCGGCGCTACGCTGGTACAACTGCATGCTCAACCTGCCATCTGCAACGTAGAACTGGAACAGGATATGGCAGGGAGGAAGGTTCATGTTACCAAGGTCGGCTACGTTCCACGCGCTCACGATGATACGCCGTGAGTCGGGGTTGTGTTTGATGTCATCTACAACACGCTGAATCTGGTCAATATGGCCGCCGTTGTAGTCGGGCCATGAACGCCATTGGTAACCATAGATGTGGCCTAAAGAACCGTCTTCGTCTGCCCACTCGTTCCATATCCTTACACCATGTTCCTGAAGGTAATGAACGTTGGTGTCGCCCTTCAAAAACCACAGCAACTCGTAGATAATCGATTTCAAATGCAGTTTCTTCGTCGTCAGCAATGGAAAACCGTCTTCAAGGTTGAAACGCATCTGGTGACCAAAAACGCTCTTCGTTCCCGTTCCCGTACGGTCTTTCTTCTCTACACCCTCGTCAAGGATGCGCTGAAGAAGGTCTAAGTATTGTTTCATTTGCTCTGTCCTTTGTTTTTGCAAAATTAGTCATATTGTGCGAATTGAGGGACATCATTCGTGCCATTTTTACGTCTTTCACATTCTTTTGGCTTTATCTTGACGGTTTTATTCAAGGAAAATTGTATTTTTGCAAAGTTAATGGCAAGGATGACATTCAACATCGTTTTCTCAATCTAAAAGGATTATTGAAGCATGAACAGACAACTCCTATTCTTACTTTCCATCATCATCATACTCGTGGCTTGCAAGAAACCTAAGGACGAGAAGGTGCAGACTTTCAGATATTCTAACCCCAATGCTGAAATGACCTCCGAAAACCTTCAGGGGACATCCTCCGACGAAACGCTCACTGACAAGAAACCAAAAACAGTGAACAAGGGAAAGGTGAACCGAAATCTGACCTTTGAAGACAGAAAGGGACTCGAGTTGCCGGCTAAACTCAAGGACAGGTCCGAGAATATGCTAAAAAAACAAGGGTTCGCCGTTTCATACAACAACAAATACAACTGCCCAAACTATGTGGCGTGGAACCTCAACTCTAAACGACTCAAGGGAAATGCAAGACGGACAAAGTTCGAGGAGGACACCAAGGTGGCTAAAGGAAACAGAGTACAGTGGTATGACTACGACGGCTCCGGATACGACAGAGGACACATGTGCCCCGCAGCAGACAACAAATGGAACCAGGATGCAACCAACGAGACTTTCCTCATGTCCAACATCTGCCCGCAGGTCCACAACCTCAACGAGGGGGTATGGAACGACCTCGAGCAGAAATGTAGGTCGTGGGCCTGGAAGGGAAAAGACCTCTACATCGTCTGTGGACCTATTTTCGACTCAAAGCATCCTAAGACCATAGGAAAGAGCCAGAAGGTGCGAATCGCTGTTCCTGACAGATTCTTCAAAGTGGTTCTTTCGGCTTCCGACGAAACCACTGCTATAGGTTTTATCTATCCCAATGCTAACACCAATCGACCAATGAGAGACTACTGCGTCAGTGTGGACTCCATCGAGGCTGTCACTGGCATCGACTTCTACCATATTCTCGACGATGATCTCGAGAACATCGTCGAGGCTGAATGTAATCCAGGAAAATGGGGTATCCCTTAATTCTTAACTGAACTTTCACACCATTATGAAGGATTGTAACATACTGACGCTGAAAGCGTCATCTCTTCGAAAGTGCTTAACTTCCAGCCAGCACTGCTGGCTTAACTCCCTATTTAACTTCATTTTATGACTTCCGAAACTTCAGTCAAATAATAATTCGATAATTCGTGATAAATAGAAAATTCCTTGATTAACTCGTTTTTGTTGATGAAAAAGTACATGAAAAATCTCTTGGTCGAGGAGGTCTCTTTCCCTCATCAGAGATATGTCTTGGTTAAACTCACTGACCAACAACCGCTACCCGACATCCTGCCAGGACAATTCGTCCAGGTCAAGGTCGAAGGAGCAACCAACACTTTCTTACGGCGGCCCATCTCCGTGAATTATGTGGACAGAAACAACAACCAACTCTGGCTGCTCATACAAACAGTGGGAGAGGGCACAAGGACACTGGCAAAACTCAAAGCAGGTGATTACCTCAACATCCTCTTCCCACTCGGAAACGGATTCACCATCCCCCACACAACTGCTGACATACTGCTCGTCGGGGGAGGAGTGGGAGTCGCTCCCTTGCTCTATTTTGGAGAGCGACTACATAATAATGGCAACAAACCAGTGTTCCTGCTTGGAGCCAGAACGAATAACGACCTCTTGCAAATCCCCATGTTCCAGCAATTCGGAGAGGTGCTCGTCACTACCGAGGACGGCTCTTTGGGCGAGAAGGGGTTTGTAACCAATCATAGCGTACTGGGAAAAAGGACTTTCTCACATATCGCCTGCTGTGGACCAAAACCCATGATGATGAGTGTGGCACGATACGCCATGGCCAACAATATCCACTGTGAGGTCTCCCTCGAGAACATGATGGCGTGTGGTATCGGTGCATGCCTCTGCTGTGTCGAGAAAACGGTCAAAGGCAATGTCTGCGTGTGCAAGGAAGGACCCGTATTCGACATTCGGCAACTCACCTGGGAACTCTGATTAGTTTTACCCTCCCACGACTCCCCTCCCATTCAAGGGGAGGGGTAGGGGTGGGGTCCATCACTCCCCCTTTAACTCCCCCTTAATATTTTAACTCCCCTTTAATAAAATATGTCTACTCTCAACATCAATATAGGAGACCTTCAACTCAAGAATCCAGTCATGACGGCATCTGGTACCTTTGGCTACGGACTGGAATACGCCGACTTCGTCAATCTTGCCGACATCGGCGCTATCATCGTCAAAGGAACAACACTACACCACCGTGAGGGAAACGACTATCCTCGTATGGCCGAGACACCGAGCGGAATGCTCAACTGCGTCGGACTGCAAAACAAAGGAGTGGATTATTTCTGCAACAATATCTACCCCCAAATCAAGGACATCGACACCAATGTCATCGTCAATGTCAGCGGAAGCACTCCAGAGGACTACGCCGAATGCGCGGCTCGTATCGACCAACTTGACAAGATTCCTGCCATCGAACTCAACATCTCTTGTCCTAACGTCAAGGACGGAGGTATGGCTTTCGGAGTCACAAGGAAAGGGGCGGCTCAAGTTGTCAAGGCGGTACGGGCCAAATACCACAAGACACTCATCGTCAAACTCTCTCCAAACGTCACCGACATCACGGATATTGCTAAGGCCGTAGAGGATGAGGGAGCCGACTCAGTCTCGCTTATCAACACCCTCATGGGCATGGCCATTGATATCGAACGTAGAAAACCCCTACTCAGCATCAAGACTGGAGGACTCAGCGGACCTGCCGTCAAACCGGTCGCCGTCAGAATGGTCTGGCAGGTGGCAAGGGCGGTCAGAATTCCCGTCATCGGACTTGGAGGTATCATGAACGCAAACGATGCCATCGAGTTCTTCATGGCTGGAGCTTCGGCCATTCAAATCGGAACGGCTAACTTCATCGACCCCACCGTCACAGTAAAGGTTCGTGACGGCATCAACCAATGGCTCGATAGCCACAACGTCTCTTCCCTCACCGAAATCATCGGTGCTGTCGACTGACTTCAATTCCCTTTTTAATGAGCAAACTAATGTCCGCATGGATGTTCTGTAGGCCGCCTTGTCAAGGCGGCTTTTTCATGCTCTTAATTGACAATTTATCTACTAAAATTGCTATTTTTATGTCTAATTGAAAGAAAATTTGCCAAAAATGCTTGTATTTAGTTTTTAATTCCTATCTTTGCACCGAATTTTTGATATCTGTGGATTAATAACTGACGAAATGAGCAAGTTAATCATACCGGAGGCTTACAAACAACTACTGAATCCGGCACAAACTGAACAAGGTATAAAACTCATCAAGGATTTCTTCCAAGCCAATCTCTCTACTGCACTCAGATTGAGGAGAATCACCGCTCCTCTTTTTGTGCAAAGGGGACTGGGCATCAACGATGACCTCAGTGGCGTAGAAAGACCTGTGTCGTTCCCAATCAAGGACATGAACGACCAAGTAGCCGAAGTGGTACACTCTCTCGCTAAGTGGAAGAGGCTCATGCTCGCGGAGTACAACATCAAACCTGGATATGGACTCTACACCGACATGAACGCCATTCGGGGCGACGAGGAACTCGACAACCTACATTCACTATATGTCGATCAATGGGACTGGGAACGCACCATACTACCTGAAAATCGAAACGTGGGATTCCTCAAGAAGATTGTCAAGTCCATCTATGCCGCTATGCAGCGAACGGAATATCTTGTTTGCGAGACGTATCCACAAATACAGCCTTTCCTGCCAGAGGAAATCAAGTTCGTACACTCTGAGGAACTCATTGCCATGTACCCCGGCATGACGGCTAAGGAGCGTGAAAACGCCATCGCCAAGGCATACGGAGCGGTCTTCATCATCGGCATCGGAGGAAACCTCTCCAACGGAGAACCGCACGACCTGAGAGCACCAGACTACGACGACTGGACCACACCCAACGAGGAGGGATTCAACGGACTCAATGGCGACATCCTGATTTGGTATCCATTGATAGACCGCGCCGTCGAACTCTCATCCATGGGTATCAGGGTCGATGATACCGCATTGCTTCGCCAGCTCGAACTCACGGGCAAACAGGAGCGCAAGAATCTCTTCTTCCATCAGAAGTTGTTGCGTGGCGAACTCCCGCTGAGTGTCGGTGGTGGTATCGGGCAGAGCCGTCTTTGCCTCATGCTACTCCACAAAGCCCATATCGGCGAAATACAGGCCAGCATCTGGCCACAGTCCATGCGTGAGGAATGCAAGCGACTCGGAATGCCTCTCATCTAAGATTTCCTAACTACGCACCCATGTCCCTGAAAGGGACACCTCTCAATAACCGACAAATAGTTTATTATTGTTAATTTTTTGCCATTCATGCTTTGACTTTGCTGATTTATTGCTAAATTTGCATCGTCATTTGGGGTACAACAGGCTTCTTGCCTGCGAAATATATGTCTCATCCATGAGTCATTTCCCCATTTTGCGGCAATAGCTCAGTTGGTAGAGCGTTGGCTTCCCAAGCCGAAGGTCGCGGGTTCGAGACCCGTTTGCCGCTCCAATTGAAAATCAAGTATTTAAACCCATTTTTGGCGACTATTTTATGGTGAAAAAAGTGTTAAAATAGGTCGTGGGTTTAACCGAAAAAAGGAATATCCTGACCATCTATCAGAATACGGCGTGGTGTGAACAGGAAGGTTTCAGACAGTGCATCGAGAAGGTGTTTCCGAGTATCAAGGTGTTTTTTCGGGAAGAAGAATCAGGATGCGACGTGTTTTATACCAACGACACTGACGGCAAGTATTTTCCAGATCGCTATTTCCTTGATTCCTATGATGAACCGCTCTATTTTGAGACCATTGGCGAAGCAGCTGAATG
>CACYEC010000383.1 GCA_902773225.1 uncultured Bacteroidales bacterium | reverse complement strand
GCGCCCGCGTTGGGGTGTAGTACCATGTCGCGTAGGATCTTCCTTGTGTTCTCGTGGTCTTCGCTGAGCTGAGAGCATCCGTAGTTATGGTTGAACGCCACGATTCGGTCGATTCCGGCTCCCGGCGTGTTGTTTTCGAAGCCGGTCTGAGCTTTGAGCTCTTGTACAATCTGGTTGACCACTCCGTTGACGCATCCGACAGTAGGAATGACCCAAAGTTCGTTTCTCACTCCCACGTCCCCGTTTTTCCGTTTGTATCCCATGAACGTGGTAGGCAGTCCTTCCGTGGGGCAGTCGACATGGCAGTCGTTGCCATCTTTGAGGTCTTCTTCGTTGAATACTGGATTGTAGGTATATTCCAGCAGTCCCGCCAGGTTCGTCTGAATGTGCCTGTCGTCGACGAGTTCTCCCTGCTGGTGGTCCTCCCTCAGGTGTCCGATGGGGTATCCGTATTTGATGACGTCTTGCCCTTTTGCGATATCCTTGATTAGAAACTTATGTCCGTATGGGATGTTGTCTTTCAATGTGATGGACTTTCCGTCGATTTCGATGTCCTGGCCTTTGCTCAGCTCCGTGAGAGCCACGCAAACGTTGTCGGCCTTGTTGATTTTGATGAATGTAGTCATAAGTGAGTTTAGAGTTGAGAGTTTAGAGTGAAATTACTCTTTTGAGTTTAGAGTTGAGAGTTTAGAGTTGAGAGTGAAGTTACTCTTTTGAGTTTAGAGTTTAGAGTTACGAGTTTAGAGTGCGTTTACCCTCTTTCTGATTTTTTGTTGAATGTTTAAAGAACGTGAGAGGTAGCTTTTTTTAAGTAGTTTTTGTTTTGCAAAAGTAAGTTAATTTTTACACTTTTACAAGCCTCCAGGCCGATTAAATGGCATAAAGAGACCAAATTAAGAAAAAAAAGGACGAAAATGTTGCGATTTGCAAAAAAAATTAATACTTTTGTTGTCAATAACACCTATTATTCATTACGTATATGCGTAGATTTTATTTATTCATATTTGTTCTCACCATCCTGCCCTCAGACATATGCCGCAGCCAGACAACGGATTCAGTGATCAGTTCCGACTTGACGGTGATAACCGTCCTTCTGTTTGTGTTGCTTGCCATATTTTTGTTCATGCTGGTTCGGTTCTGGCGCACCACGAACGACATCAAGTCGTTGAAGGCCAAGGTTTGCAACAAAGGTTTGGCTGAGAAGTCGATCATGCGCAGTGAGGTGATGAAGCTTCATCTTCTGAACAAGGATGACGAGGCCTTGGAGATCTTGAACGACGCGTTATACGACGAGGCCCGCAAGTTGTATGTGTCGACCAACGACGCGAAGGACTACAAGGAGATGGTGTTCCTTCAGTCGGACGACGGCGGTAAGATGCTGACATGCCAGGATTATTACGCTGAGAAGTGGAAGCGTCTTCTTGATAAGTACCAGCCACTTTATGACTCAATAGGCCATGAGGTTCCTGATGGTCTTCGTGACGTGAACTATAACTATATCAAGGAGTTTGGCAAACCCTCATGATTCGTCTTGTTTGTTTGCTTTTTATTTGTACTAAAATTAAGGCAAGAAAAATTTCGATAAGTGGCGGAGAATGCTTAATTTTGCATAATTTTTAAATTTTAAGGTAGAAAGAATATTTTATGGTATTAAATTACATATGGATAGCCTTGTTCGTGATAGGCTTGATTGTAGGTTTGGTTAACCAGTTTATTTTTGGTGATGCCAATGCCCTTCCTTCGATGATGGACTCTACCTTCGAGATGTCGAAGTCCGCCTTTGAGATGGCGTTAGGTCTGACGGGTACGCTGACTTTGTGGATGGGCATCATGAAGATAGGTGAGGACAGTGGCATGGTCCGCAAGCTGGCCCGTTTTCTGAGTCCTGTATTGACCAAGTTGTTTCCAGAGGTACCGAAGGACCATCCGGCTTTGAGCTCCATCTTCATGAATGTGTCCGCCAATATGTTAGGTTTGGACAATGCCGCTACTCCTATGGGTCTGAAGGCCATGCAGGAGCTTCAGGAGCTGAACGATAAGAAAGACACCGCGACGAATGCGATGGTGATGTTTCTGGTGTTGAACACATCAGGTCTGACCATCATCCCAATCAGCATCATGGCCTACCGCCAGCAGATGGGTGCCGCTGACCCAACAGACGTGTTCATTCCATTGCTTCTGACGACGATGTGCTCCACGTTGGTAGGTTTGGTGACGGTGTCGATCCGTCAGAAAATCAACTTGTTCCAGCGTGCTTTTCTCGTTTTGTTCGCATTTGTGATGGCCTTGGTCGCCGCCTTGTTCTGGTCGATATGGGGCATGGACAAAGGTGAGATGGAAACGTTCTGCAAGGTGTTGACGAGTGTGCTGCTTCTGGGAACGATCATCATGTTCATCTGCTATGGCATGAAGAAGAAGCTGAATGCTTACGACTCGTTCATCCAGGGTGCGAAAGGCGGCTTCCAGGTTGCAGTCAGCCTGATTCCATACTATCTGGCTATCTTGGTTGCTATCGGCGTGTTCAAGGCCAGCGGTGCGATGCATCTGTTTCAGGAGGGTCTGACCTGGACTGTTGCCAGCCTGGGGTTGAATACCGACTTTGTCAGTGCAATCCCAGTGGCCATGATGAAGCCACTGGATGGTGGTGCCGCCCGCGGTATGATGCTCGACTGCATGCAGACGTATGGTCCAGACTCGTTTGTTGGCCATGTGTCGAGCGTGATGCAGGGAAGTACAGACACGACGCTGAAAATTCTTGCCATTTACTTCGGCAGTGTAGGCATCAAGAAATACCGTTATGCCGTGGGTTGCGGTCTTCTTGCCGACTTGGCCGGAATCATAGCTGCCATCCTCTTCAGTTATTTCTTCTTTTATTAGCCTTTTAAGTGTCATTATATAATAACCATTACTTATGGATGCATTACAATTAAACGCTGAGATTTATCGAGCGATGAG
>CACYEC010000382.1 GCA_902773225.1 uncultured Bacteroidales bacterium | reverse complement strand
TGGTTCAAGTAACGTTGTCAACGACATTAGAATGTTAGCTACAGGAGCAGAAACACTTTTGTGGCTTGACTGTCAGGAAGAGGATCAAGAACATGACCCTTACGATTTCTTAAGTTCGACCGATAAGGAAATCCTGACTCAACATGGTTGTGTGATTCCTGACTTTGCTGAACACCTCACAACATGTCGCAAAGAGCAATTGCGGCTTTTGGGAAAATGTCATCACATAGTATTGGTGCGTAGCAGGTTCGATGAAACTACGCGGCTTGGAGAACATAGCATGGTGGCAGAATTACGCCAGGCCTTCAGAAGAGAAGGGAAAGAACTCTCCCCATCTGATGCGGCAACCATCTTCTCGTTAATCCCGATAAAGACCGACGAGGCAGCCATTGAGAACTGCCAACCCGTTAAATATCTTGAACTTGGAACAATAGATTATCCGGGAAGAAGGGAAAGCAACACATCACTCGACACACTGATCAATTTCCCCTTCAATTATGTCATGCAGTATGTTGCCAAATTGCCACAGCCTGATGAGGAGCAAATTAACAACACCTTTGTCACGACAGGTCTTGTGGCGCACAATTTCTTTGAGCATATTGTAGCTGATGGAGGAGGCGACCTGACTACCATGCGTCGGTTGACAGAAGATGAGTACGACGAACGCCTTGGGGCAGCAATCGATGCGACAGGCTTAATCCTGCGTCTTCGTGAGAATGCATCGAATCTCACCTTGTTCAGACGCCAGTTGAAAGACAGCATGCTGTCTCTCATTACCATTATGGAGAAGAAAGGCTGGATACCAGTCGGATGCGAGATGCCATTCCCGAAAGAGGCTGGTGGCAGTCTTGAGTTCGACCATATCGGAGCCTTTGGTGCCCGCATCGATTTCTTGTTGAAGGAAGGTGACCGGTATGTCATCATCGATTTCAAGTGGAGCTATAGCAAAAAGTATGCTGAAGCACTGGAATCAAACACTGCCATACAGCTCGAGCTTTATCGTCAGGCCGTTAGGACGACTTATCCCGGCAAAGAGGTGGCGGGAGTGGGCTACTACCTGATGCCGAAACAACAACTGATTACAACTGACTTCGAAGAGATACCCTCTACGAAACTCATCAGGAAGATAGAACCCTCGGAAGACCAAGACTTGTTTGCTCAGATACAGAACTCCTACGAGTTCAGAATGGGTGAACTCCGAAATGGACATATCGAGGAGGCGGAAACCTTGGACGTCATGGACGACGAGGATGGTTATTACGCCCATATATCCGACATGGGGCTTTGTCCTCTCAATGTGGAGGAAAAGACTGAAGGGCGAGGAAAGAATCGGGTTATTGTTTCTGCAAAGAAGAAGTCAGAACAAGTGTTCAGGCCCACCAAGAAGACTACATTTGAAAAGAAAGACGCAGAACCGTCAGAGATAGCCACATCACATCCCATTCTAAAAGGCAGACTGAAATAATGAAGAACGTAACATACATCAACGCTGGAGCAGGCTCTGGCAAGACATATACACTCACACGCATCCTTTCTGAACAGCTTTCCGGACAGGACAGCAAGGGGAACCCTATTACCATGGTTAAACCATCACAAGTAATTCTCACGACCTTTACCGACCTTGCCGCTTCCGAATTCCGTGAGAAGGCACGTCAGAAAGTGCTGGAAGCAGGCAACCTCGACGCCGCCGCTCAAATCGACTCGGCTTATATCGGTACCGTACACTCTGTAGCCTTGCGTTTCATCAAGAAATTCTGGTATCTTTTGGGGTATGGTGCCGACATACAGACCATCTCCGAACGCGACGAGGATTTCTATATGAGTCAGTCGCTTGCTCGTATAGTCAGCGAGCGCGACGAGCATGGCGTGCTGAAGAAAACGGCGGAGTTGGAAGCCTTCCGCCGTTTCCGCGACTATTTCGACATGCTTGATGGATATAACCATCCCGACTATCTGTTCTGGCAACGTCATTTGAAGGATGTGGTCGAGAAGATGGAATACTACAATGTCAACGATGTGGAGGAAAGCATCAAAAGAAATCTGGAAACGGCTCGCACCATTTACTCGGGTGAAGAGACAACCAAGGAGAAATTCGACGCTTTGATGGCATTCTTGAGAAGTTACTACGATTACATCAGCGACAAAACGACAGGAGCAGCACAAGAGCAGAAGGCCCTTATCAAGCCGTTGCTTGCTCATTGCGAGGATGCACACGAACTGTTAGTTCTTGTATCAGGCATGAAAAGTCCAGTTGGTGGGGGTAACAAAATAGAGGCGAATTGTCCGGGATACACACAGTTTATGGCAGATCTCCAGTTGCTGAGCGTAACCTCTTCCGCTCTTAAGATTGTTGAGCCATATATCGAGGCCATCTTCACGCTTGCCAAGGAATGGCGTGATGACTATGTGGCGTACAAGGAGGCCAAGCATATTGTTTCCTACAACGACATGGAGCGCCTTTTCCTTCATCTGATTACCAACGAGCGGGAAGTGCAGGACTATGTCCGCGATAATTTCCGCCTTGTCATGGTCGATGAGTTCCAGGATTCCAATCCTGTGCAGCTGAAAATCTTCAACCGTCTGTCGGAACTCATCTCTCAGTCAGGAGGCCACTCTTATTGGGTAGGTGACCCCAAACAGGCCATTTATGGTTTCCGTGGTGCCGACACCGAATTGGTCAACTCAGTTTCCAAACATTTCAGGTTCTACGACGATGCCGAAATCCATCCTGAGGAAGGAGAACGTCATCTGGGTTCAGGTCGTTTGGTCGAGAGCTGGCGCTCAAGAGCAACACTTGTTAATTTGGTCAATCATGTTTTTGCCGATAAGTTTCAGCATACCGATGATAAAGGCAACGTGGTGCACGACATCGATCCGTTGTGCATTACCCTTGAACCTCATTTCAAGGATGATGACCTGGAGGATAGCGCGCTTGTTCATTGGCACAACGAAAAACAAGGTGCTCAACAAAAGGTGAAGGCCGATGCCTTGGCATGGAAAGTCAAGGAACTTCTTGCTTCAGGCATGCTTGTGCATAGATATACCCGTGACCAAGCCCCCCAATCGCTTCGTCCGAAAGATGTAGCGATACTTTGTCGCAAGAATGAGACCATCAAGGACATAGTGAAGTCCATGCGCAAGTACCGCATACCTGTATCTGAATCGGAAACCGCTATTATGCAGCGCATAGAGGTACAGTTGGTTGTCTCTCTATTGCAATTCATTCAGAATCCCACGAACAAACATGTCATCGCCGACCTGATGCGTTTGTTGTGGGGAAGCACCACAGAAGAAATCCTGCGCGACCGAATAGATTACGTTTTCGCAAAAGATGAAGAAGGTCGATACAAGCGTCTTGACGAGCTGGGCAAAATGACCGCTGACAGTTGGAAGGAAGACCTTGAACAGGTACGAGAGCTCGTAAAACTGACGGAACGTTTCAAGCACATGTCTATCCCCGAGATGGTCAGGGGGCTTATCTATGAATGTAATTTGCCCGCTTTGGCCAACCGATGGGGCGACAGCCGCATCCGTCAGCAGAACTTGTCCACTGTCCAGCATCTGGCTGATGATTACGACCAGATGTGTCTTCAGATGGGACTCAGCACCTCCATTAGTGGTTTCATCTATTATCTCAACAGCGTCGAGCCCGACATGGAGAAGGACAATCAGTCCGACACAGTGAAGGTGTACACTTACCACGGTTCAAAAGGATTGGAATGGCCTGTGGTCATTCTTAACGAACTGAATGAAGATACATTGAATAGCGGCAATTTGATTAAGAAAACGTTCATGAGAGTCCGTGAGGTAGTTTTGTCCGACCATGCCACCGAGGAAGACCCTTTCGCCAAGGAGTATTACCTGCATTTCTTCCCCAACATCATTAAAGGAGTCAATGGACAGCCATCCGACCCGATGAAAGACATCATTACTGAAATGGATTTCTACAAACAGTTGGAACAGCGTACGAGGGACGAAGAGAAACGTTTGTTGTATGTGGGTATGACTCGTGCCAAGGACTATCTCTTCACCACAGGAGTCAGCGATGATTTCTCATGGCTTAAGAATATCGGAATCTTCGACTCCACAAAAGATTCTGTATGGGGGTCAGAAGGGTTCCCGACAGTTCGTCAAGACATCTCGGTGCCGAACCAAGGTGAAGTGCAAATCGAAGAGCAAAGATATACACACGTCTATAAACCTTCGGTTCACAATGAATATGGCGACCGCTATCTGTCGCCCAGCAAGATTGATGACTTCCCCGGGTACAGCCGCCACAAGGAGTGGAACGAGCGTGGCACAGCCATCGACACCCGTGGTTGGGGCACAGACTATGCCACCATAGGCACCTGTATCCACGATTTCTTCGCCGCGTACAAGAAGGGTAGGGACGAGGACAATCGCAAGTCTGCCGTCAGCATCATCGGAGGTTATGGGTTAGCAGAGCAGCTTTCCGGACATATCGACGCCATCATCTGTTCAGCAGACTGGCTTTACGACACACTTCAGCGTCACTATCCCCAAACCTCAGGAGATAGGATTGAGCGTGAGGTCCCGTTTATGATGACATTATCCGACGGACGTATTCTTCGTGGCGAGATAGACCTCTTATGGCATTATACGGATGCAGACGGAGTAAAGCGCTGTGTCTTGATTGACTACAAATCGTTCCGTGGTGTGGCACTCCATGAGCATACCAAGACCCACTATGCCCAGCTCTCAGCTTATGCCAAGGCATTGAGTGACTCAGGAATCGAAGTCTCCCACACTCTGGTTTATTATCCCGTCCATGCCGTGATTCATGAATTGGAGTGAACATGCGACCATCCTAGCGATGAACTCAAAATTCTAAATCATCCTTCACGCCTATTGCCATTTGTAGTAATGGATAGAGGGAGAATGAGGTTTTTAACATTTGCTACAAAGCCATTTGCCCCTGGTTTTGCATGCTGTTGGGAAAATGGCGGAACAATAGGGAAAGAGAAAAGGCGGAGCCCCTGAATATATCTGTTTTTTCGCCTTTCATAGCATAATCTATACAATATAATGATACAATTAGAAGGTTACAAAGAGCGTAGCGCAAGATGACCTTGACATCAGTGGAATGATTAAATAAAAAGTGGCATCGTGTAATACATTTAATCGGTAATAGAGAAGAAGATAGATTGTTTATTAGCAGCCGCTATTAAGAATGTGAAGATACCTACAACCATCATAATCTTCTTCTTGAAAATCTGCTGATTATTTGTAACTGATTGATACACAGTTGCATTGAGAAGGCGGAAACGGCAAAAGGAACAAAATGGAAACAATAATTTCAGAAACCCTAAAATGAAAACATCTGCTTAACAAATCTTAACGTGGAAAGCAACGGAAATTTTCCGGTTTTGTCATTTGTTGTGTGTTTCGTTGAGAGTAAAAAGAGGTAAGATGAACCTCTTTGTTGATTCAACAATCTGGTTGTATTTTGGCTTTTAGTTAGAGAATTGTGCACCAAAAGTGGGCTTTTCAGATGGCATTGTATAGTATTTTCTGCGAAAATACAGTTGTGTGTTTAACTTTGTGCGTATAAGTCTCTTTAGTCTCACGGAATTTTATTAACTTTGCGCCAAAGTTTATTTTTATTGACTAACATGGCGAAGTTAAATCGTATAAAAGCTGTTCTCGCTGAACAAGAGAAAACAAGTAAATGGCTGGCTGAACAGGTTGGGAAGTCCGCCTGTACTGTTAGCAAATGGTGTGGCAATACCGTTCAACCAGACCTAAAAACGTTAAATGAGATTGCTAATGCACTCTCAATAGATGTAAAAGACTTATTAGTAAGCAATAATTCATAAATATTATGGCAGAAAAAATTCGTGCAGAACGTAATAGAACATTAACTGTTTCTGAAAGTGAAATACCTGGATTAGAAAGATTTATTTTGTCTGCAAATGACATCAAAAAAGAATTCGTTGATGACTGCGTTATCAACGCAGATCTTTTTGATTGCTTGGATTCTATTCCTGATGGATATTTCAATTTAATTATCATTGACCCTCCATATAATCTTGACAAGGACTTTCATGGCAAGAAGTTTTCATCAATGAAATCTGAGGCATACGAAGAATACCTGAGAAGTTGGTTCTACAAAGTGTGCGACAAACTTGCACCAAATGGAACTCTCTACATGTGTTGTGATTGGAAGTGCACTTCGTCCATGCAGAGAGTTATAGAAGAAAAACTTACTGTTATTAATCGTATTACATGGCAACGTGAAAAAGGAAGAGGTGCAAAATCTAACTGGAAAAATGCCATGGAAGACATCTGGTTTGCTGTTAATAATCCCAAGGATTATTACTTTGACGTTGAATCAGTAATGATGAAGCGTAAGGTGATTGCACCTTACAAGGTTGACGGAAAACCAAAGGATTGGGAGGAAACCGAATCTGGTAACTTCAGAGTCACATATCCGTCTAATTTCTGGGATGATATTAGCATTCCTTTCTGGTCGATGCCGGAGAATACTGATCATCCAACCCAAAAACCTG
>CACYEC010000381.1 GCA_902773225.1 uncultured Bacteroidales bacterium | reverse complement strand
CTTTAACTCCAATTTTAACTCCCGCCTTTAACTCCAATTTTAACTCCCGCCTTTAACTCCAATTTCAAATGTTTAATGTTTCATTTTGTCATACCCATGAAACATTTTTGCATATAACATTGCATACATATACACAAAATCGCCTAAAAACAACCTAAAACCATGCATTAAAATTCATTTTCTGCATATTCTCCTCTATTTTAACATATATTATGAAACATTTGACAACACCACTTTTTACGCTGACACTTCGTTTACTCGTTTATTCGTTTCCCCATTAATCCGACATCTCCGCACTGGTCTTCTTTTACTCGTTTATTCGTTTCACCGTAACCCTGATGTCCTGTGTTGCACCTTAAGAACCTTAAGAACCTTAAGAACCTTAAGCACCTTAAGGACTCTAATCGCTATCAACTAAAGCTAAAAACTACTCCCCATGACTTCACAGGTTTTCACCCCTAATTCTCAAATTCGCTTTACTTTTATTTCAACTTTCATTCTCGATATTCATAACTTTGCAACCTAATCTGCTAATCCCCCTTTTGGTGATTTATAATTGAATGATGGAAAGGTCGGTTTTTCATCATCGTAAAAAAAGTTCTTTCTCTACTTCAAAAAAGTGAAATTCTTTATCTCGATTGCATTATATATCCGCATTTATATCTAAATTTGCATAAATTGGATAAACACGGAGAATCACAATAAACACATACTCTACGCCCTACGTTCGTGTTCACGTGATTTCACACAACAACAACTCTAAAATATGAAAACAAGAAGATTATTGATTGCACTCATTGGAATACCATTGATGGCATTGGCTTTCGCCCCCCAAAAAAGTAATCCACTATTTTACTCCATTTTATAACTTTCTAAACTTCAGTATATAATGATGCTACGTTTTCTTGATGCTTTGCTGGTGAAATACGGAAATACCAGTGGCCGGTCGGACCGGACTGAATTCTGGTGTTTCCATTTCTTCAACCTCCTTCTGACAAGCGGGCTTCTATTGCTGTGCTTATTCGTGGCGGGAACATTAGGCGATTCCCTATGGGCTTACCTGTGCCATGGCGTCATTCTAACCGTCTTGGGATTCCTCATCGTTCCAGCATACTGCACCACAGCACGCAGATTTCATGATTTCGGTTGGAGTTCTCATGCATGGATCATGTTTGTACCTTTTCTCAACATCCTTCTCATTATAGTGGGATTGATTCCAGGCAATCCCGGTTTGAACGACTATGGCAACCCTCCTAATAAACTCTAAGACTATGAGAAGAATAGTATTGATTTGCTTCACACTTGTGGTGACCATGGCCATGAAAGGGCAGTCGCAACTGCTCGACCTCAGTCTCGACGTGACATTGCTCGACAATGGCGACGGCTATGTGCACGAGGTACGCACCTACGATGTAAACCCGAATGATGGAGTGACCGAAAGTTACATCGTCTTTGAAAACCTTGACAACAAGGAAATCACCATAGGAGACATCTACGAGGTGGTTGAGGGTGATACGGCACATTATACTTGGATTGGTAAGTGGGATATTAATCAGAAACGCGAAAAGAAACTGTTTCACTACGGAGTACATATTGTGAGCGACACGCATCGAGAACTTTGCTGGGGAGTGCAGGACGGACTTCACACTTACCATATCATCTACACCATCAACAAACTGATAGAGAGTTTTGAGGAAAGCGACGGAATGGGGCATGTGTTCGTCACAAAGAATATCAAGCCTGAACCTAAGAATGTGAAGGTGACTTTCCGTAAGGAAGATGCTCCCCTCGATAGCACAACACACATCTGGGCTTTCGGCTATGACGGTACAATACTGCATACTGATGATGGACTGGTGGAAGCCACACCAGAAAGTTTCAGCACGAATGACCATGTGGCAGTGATGATGGAGTTCCCCAAAGGCGTGTTCCACCCAGAGACCATGGGCAAAGGCTCTTTCGAGGATTTTAAGAAAGAGGCCTTCAAGTGCAGTTCGTATGAAAAACAAAGCGACGCCCCACTCTTCTGTTTCCTGGGAGGAGCAGGCAGTATGTTGCTCGCCATTTTCTTCTTCTTCGATGGACTGCGAAAGAAATACTACCGATGGCGCCTCTTTGGAGGCGGCAAACTCAACTGGTACAGGGAGAGACCATTCAACGGCAACCTGGTGCTGAGCGATGCCACATTTAGAAGTGTGAACGACTTAGGCAGGGACAGTATGGCAGACAAGGAGACTCTGATTGAATGTTATACTCTGCGCTTGCTACAGCAAGGAAAACTGGAAATCACACAATGCCAGGAAAAAGACAAAAGTGTGCTACGACTGAAGGTGGTGCCACATGGCTATCAAGGGGCTTTAAATTCTTCTAACAAGGATGAAGAGAACCAATACATGCTTTGGAGTTTCTACAAGAAGGCAGCCGGTGATGACCTGGTGGTGGATACCACTGACATATCGGAGTTGGGCAAAAACAACTCCACGTATGTGGAGAATACTTTCGACAAATTTGAGACGGGCTCGCTGGTTGGAAGCGACAATTGGAACCAAGAAGAATTGTTGCACTTGATGGGACTGAAAAAGTTTCTCGAAGAGTTCACATTAATCAAGGAACGTGGTTTGGTGGAGGTGAGTCTCTGGAACGAATACTTGGTCTATGCCACAATGTTTGGCATTTCCGAAAAAGTGATGAAGGACTTGAAAGAAACATGCCCTGAGTACTTCAAGATGAGCAACTTTGGCAAACAGATTGAGGAGGTTACAGCCACAACGGGTATAAGTGGATTGAAATCGATGCTGAAATCCTATGGCCATTCCACTTTCAGTGCTTACATTCATGCCTGGGCATCCAATCAGTCAGGAAAGAGCCTTTCGAGCAGCAGTTACTCCAGAAGCGGTGGAGGTGGTCGTTCGTCGAGGGGCGGAGGCAGGAGTTTCAGCGGCAGAGGCCGAGGTGGCGGCGGTTTGAGATGAGTCAATTAACATGCATAAAATGGAATACAATTTGACGGACAACAAGCAACTGAATGAGGTGCTGGACGACCTGCGCCTTATAGAACGGACACGACTGCTATGCAACACACGGGCAGATCTTGAGCGGATGGTGGGGTTCAAGGTCTGCGGCAACGGACTGGCACGCATGGGAGGACAATCGCTCTTCATGAAAGACGCTATCTTCAGAGAACTTGCACACATTGCAAAAACTAATACAGAACTGGACCTCAAGACCGTCATCGATTCGTACCAAGAGACTTGCAAAATGATGGAACTGATTCCCCGAAAATTGGTCAATGAAGATTTCCTACTCCACCTCATCGACCACTATTTCGGCGAAGAAAATGACTACAACGACATATCATGCATCACTAAAAGGGCTGAAATAAGGCATATACCTATCCTCCTGCTCATGCTGATGCGCATCCTCCCCAAGACCACAACAAAAAGTGGAGACGTAAAAGATATCGGCAACGACTACAAACGTCTGTTCGCCCTGATGAGAAAGACAGTCAACACCAACATTCCGATGCAGATGCTACCAGCGCTACTGGAAATGGAAGAAGAAGTCAGACGACAACCTTCCATCATGTGCCGTTTCCACCTCATCTACACCACGGCATATATACTATCTGCATACGGCAGAATCTCTACACGCGAAGGTGTCATACAAATCAACGACAATCTTTCGAAAGTACAAACATTCCCCGATATTGAGGGGATCTGGACTGAAGAAGCATCAAGCACCATGTTCTGGCAGTTCGTTACTGTCGCCAACGGTTTTCGACTCATCCATTACTGCCTGAACAACGAGAAAAAGCAGTTGTCGTTCACCGAGTACTTCGTCCGATTCTACCAAGATGATAAATACACACTCGCCATCGTAGTGCACCCAAAAGCCATACGATACCTCGTCACCAGCACACCTACACCCAACAAATATTTCGCATATCTCAGATGGAATCAGCAAAATGACGAACTGACATTCATCCCTATTTCAGAGGATGACAAGTGGTTCACACTCAGAAGACTGAAAAGAAACAACCAGAAGCTTCTCCAGCAAGTGGTCGATGATAAGCGTTATGAAAGACTAAACAATTTCTCTTCGGATGCATACACTTTCAACCAGGATTTGGCTGCCATCACAGAACAGGACATCTTTATCCATACTGGTGAAGGGGATTACTTCAAGGTGCCTAAGTCGCTCGACAAGGTCTTGGAATTAGTGCATTTCGGCATGAACATCGGAGTGCTGAAGTTCAAGGATACTACCTTTATCGGATTCGACGACCTCAACCTTTTCTACGATATCAGCGATGAGGAGAAGAGAAAGGAGAAAGGAATCTGTGTGGTGCAACAAATTGAATGAGAAACAGACAATTTGAAAAAGACTCATACCACAAAAAAGCATGATGTTTCATCTGAGATTCTCTTTCCTAAAGCAACACATCAAAATCAAATACATGAGATACGGAGTGACGTAGCACACCAAGTCAATAGGGTCGAACGTGCCAGGGATTGCACCCACCCCTTGCAAAAGTTCTGAAACAACACCTAACAATGGTATAACAGACGCATAAGCAAAACGCTCGGCTTGAGAAAACCGGGATGTGTATGCATGAGACAATGTCACATAACTCGCCGACCATAAACCGGCTGGCAACGAATATACCCAAGGACTCGACATGAGATGAAGGCGCATCCAATCACGCGGAACCTCCAACAAAGAATCAAGTCCCATGGCGGAGATAATATGATTGATGAGAATCGTGCTGGGGCGACAGAGAATATAGAACAAACCACCCGTGAGGACCAGCATCACGCCAACCACGACATAACAATAATGCAAAGTCCTGTTGCCCATCACCAAGAAAGTGTGTTCAGACGAAGATGTTAAGAACACCAATGAGTGCACCAAGCAGTGCGCCAAATATCTCTATCCACCTCAACTCGTTGGATATGACATCGAGCAAGAGTTTCTCCACCTCCAAGACATCGAGCTCAAGGACGCTGTTCTCAACTATCTTAGAGATGTTGATGTTCTCAACTATCCGTGGAAGGTATTTATCAACACCTTTTTTATAGCCGGAAATAAGGTATTCCTTGAGTGCGTCGATGCTAACCTTCTGATCCTTGACGATGCTGCTGACTGGAATGGACATCACCTTGTTGATGCCCTTATTACAAATGCCATAGACTATGCCTTCGGCGTTGTTCTCAATGATTGAGCGTATGTTGTCGCGCAAGACCTTTCTGATGCCGTCACGCAAATAGGAGTTAATCTTGCGCTGAAGTCCTGTGAGACTGGCGAAGACTCCGAGCCCAAGTATGTCCATCGAATTGATTTTCAGTTCTACATGCTCGATTATCTTGTCTGCAACAGTATTGATGAACTCTGAATTATTGAGCATCTTATTGAGTTCTGCCGAAGCGTCCTCCTTGGCGTTCACCAACAGCTCATCCAACACATCGGCTGGGACAGCGTGAGAAATGAATTCCTTCAACGTCTCACCGTTCTTGGTCTGGCGTAGTATGAAATCGTCGATGTACGCGCTAATCCTACCTATGATGTTGTCGGACAGCAATGTGGCCTTGATGGACTCAATTTTCACTAAGTTCTCCCCGATGTTGCCAATAGAACGAGCTATACGGTCATGACCCTTGGGTATGATGCCAGGGGTGAACGGTATTCTATGTCCAAAGATATAATGAGCTCTGAGCGGCCGGAATATCATCTTAATGGCCACCTTGTTGGTAATCCATCCAATCAACGCTCCAACTACAATGGGGAAGATATACTCAAACATTTATAGTAGGTAATTTCTAAAAATCGCTTGCGATTTTATCGATAATTCCATAAAATTCTTAATATCAACAGAATAATAATTCGATAATTCAATAATTCGTGATAAATAGAATATCCCATTAGAGTATTTTCACCACCACCCAGTTCCAACGGTCCTGTTTGCGGTTGTAGGCATAGGCAACCCTACAGGTGATCTCATCGCCAACATAGAGACTGCGGTTCACATCGTTGTTGTCGAAAACTGTGTTTGGCACGTAGATGTTCTCATCGTCTGTGTTGAGGAAGAATGATGTGCCCATGAAATTAGTGCTGACTGTTCCCTTGACAGTACGGTAAAAATCGGTCTCTGGCATAGAGTCAATCACCTGAGCAGCCACCACTTTCACATTATCGCCACCAGCCTTGAACTCTGCCTTGAACTTAACCACATCTCCCGACTGAAGGTCACCGACAGACTCGTTGAATTTGAAGAAAGCATTGCGCTGATAATCATAAACCAAGGTTGCGATGCTCTTCTCATGATTCACGTAGGTCACCACACCCGTCAGCACTGGCAAATCGGAAGCGAGAATGGCGTCGGTAATCTGACGGAATGGCATCGACAAGACGGTGGAGGTACCCTGTGCGCTCTTGAACCATGACATCTCTGTCCATTCCTTGACTTCCTCGGGGATACTGTAGTCGCCGAATTGCCGACCATATAGGAACTGCTCGATTTCATAGCGCGCACCTACGTAATCCTCGTGCTCTATCATGTATTTGGCGAGTTTGTAACGAATAGGACTAAGGAACACCTCTTTCGCCTTGCAACTGCTGGCCCTGAGCATGCAGGCAACATGTTTTTCCTCATCATCGGCGAAGATTTCCGACATCAAGAGCCATGTCCAGAACTCAGAGGAACGCTTCTTGACAACAGGAAGAAACATCTGCATCACCTCCTCATTGTCATCACGAATAAGCATCAGTTTGTATTTATAGTATTCCAGCCAGTAAAGACCTCTGTATTGTTCAATGACATTGTCAAGTAAACCGATGAATTTGTTGATGTCCGACACACCCTGCAAACCCCATTCATATTCCTTGAGCATTCTCTTGGCGCAGGCTATATAGGTGCCCTCACCCATCGACACTATCATCTTCTTGCCAATGCGGGCTGTCTGACGGTGGAAATCCTGGGGACGTAGGTGCTCCAAACCCCACCATCTGCAAAATGAGAAGAATGAATCCCATGTGTCTCTGTATTCGTAAAATCGCTCGAAAATGTCGTAATAGACATCCTCTGACTTGTCGATGTTGAGTTTCTTCACCATGGAGAACAACTCGTCGCATCTTTCCGTTTTCTTGTCCAAGTCTTCGAATGTATCCACTTTTGACAAGAGTTTCACAATACAAGTAGCAACACTGTTGCTCAACACGTTGTTGGTGGAGAAAAGGTCTAGTTGAGCCAGTTTGTCAAAAGTCTCAACAAACTTGGCATAATTTAGTTCGGCATCCGTGTAGCGTTTACAGAAAGCAAAATACACCCATGCAAGGTTGGTCTTTGTCTTTTCATCATCGGGCGCGGCCTTCCATTCTTCTTGTGCCATTGCGAGAGCTTCATCCAGAAGCCCCATCATACGCAATTCCTTTATTACTTTCCCTGGCATCGTTTATAGGATTGATTTAGATTGTCGGGCACAGGCAATAAGGGTTATGTGTTTTCGGTTGCCTGAGCCACAGGTCAGTTAATATATATTAAAAGCTAAATAACTACTTTTCTGTTTTACAAAATACAAATTTATAACATTTCGAATAAAAAACAAGTGTTTTTCCGTTTTTTTTGTTGTTTTTATAAAAAAAGTGATTAACATACCTGATTTTAACTGCCTATGACAGGCTACATAGACCTCTGACGCCACTTGCCCAACACCAACACGACCTTTATTATGGCAACAAAACCATTATTCTGGCAGGAAATATGAAGACCTTTGCCCCCCCCGAGTACAGATACGAATCCGAAACATTTATTTAATGATTGTCTGAAAAAAATATGGCAGTTTGTTGAATATTGTATAATTTTGCAGTTAAAAGACACGGATATGCCTTTATTTGTGTGTTACAAAGAACCAAACTATTGTATCTATTCTTTATATTACAATAAATTTCAACAATATAGCAACATGACTAAATTATTTCTCAAATCATTGCTCATGCTGACACTGATAGTTGCCGGTGTGGGAGAAGCAAAAGCAGAGAAACATAACCTGACTTTTAAAACAGATGATTATTGTTCTGCACAATGGAATGCCAATACCAACACCTTTACCTGGGGGTCTGGTGGATGGGGAAACCCCGAATGGGTTTTCATGACTGCAGAGAGTGTCAGTGGTGACCTCAGTTCCTGGGTACTCCTGCATCTTCATGTGAGCGACTGGAGCAATGCTAGCAACAAACAGTTGAGGGTAGTCTTCAAAAAGAATGACAGTTCATGGCCCCCCTCTGGTCCCACAAAGGAGTTCGTGGTCTCTCCTGATGCATCGGGCGATATTTACCTTTCACTCAAGGATATTAATTGGGGTGACTGCGATATCACCAATATTCAGGATTTGACCATCTATGGTTGCGACCGTGATAACACAGCAATTGATGCCTCTGTCAAAATCACTGATGCCTATTATATCGACGAAGTACAACCTCTGACGTTTAAGACTGAGGAATATTGCGCCGCACAGTGGAATGCCAGTACAAACACCTTCACCTGGGGGGCTGGTGGTTGGAATCCCGAATGGGTGTTCATGGCTGCCGACGGTATCAGCGGAGACCTCAGCAACTGGACACTACTTCATCTGCACGTCAGCGACTTCACAAATGCGAGTGCTAACGAGTTAAAGATTGTTTTCAAAAAGAATGACGGTTCGAATCCTCCAAGTGGTCCAACAAAGGAGTTTGTTGTCTCTCCAAATGCTTCGGGAGATATTTTCCTTTCGCTTGAAGACGTCAACTGGGGCAACTGCGACATCACAAATATACAAGACTTGACCATCTATGGTTGCACACGCGACGACAACACTAAAAATGCTTCTGTTAAAGTAACGGATGCGTATTACGTCACCAACTCTGAGTCAACTGGTTTACAGCCAGTCAACCAGTCGATAAACATCACTGTAGGCAACAAGACTCGCTCCTACTGGCTCTATGTACCGAATGGTTGTAAGACCAATGCTCCTTTGGTCATCGCCATG
>CACYEC010000380.1 GCA_902773225.1 uncultured Bacteroidales bacterium | reverse complement strand
TGTAAATGATAATGTAAAAGTACACCATCATAATAATCTTGAAGATATTAATTCAAGACTATAGTAAATCAGTTCAAATAACTGTTAATCAGTAATAAATAAAGAAACCTCATCATCGTTGTTCTAAGTGATACAGGTACATATATTATTATTAGGTGTATACTATCTTTATCATTTACAGTTTTTCCCCTAAAAAAACATACCGATATTTGGTTTTATAAATGATTATTGCGATATTTGCATGTCGTTGACAATGCGACAATAAATGTCTAACCTTGTAAAAACACTACATTATGTTTTGTAGATACTGTGGTTATTTGCTGGCCGATAATGCCCATTTCTGCACCAAATGCGGAAAGGCCGTTGTGGCTACTACTCCACCACCAATCATCCAACAGCAGGAGTCGCTTTCTACGCCTCCGCCAATAAATACACCGACTCCAATAAAGGGATACAGTCCAAAGGATTTACAACAAGGTGTGCAAAAGACCTTCAACAACATCCACTACATCATTGTCCAACTCCGCGACAACGATATCAAGGCCAGCGCCACTTGCGGTGAAATTATCTGCTCTTCATCCCCATCACAGAATGCTTTCCTGCGGCTGATGCGCAAAGGCAAGTTCTTCCTTCCGATTATCCTCTGCCTGTTTGCCTGTCTCGGTTCCTTTGCCCAAGAAATTCAACGTACCGTGAGCACCGGCTTCGGAACCATCACATACACCATCACAGGTGTGGAACAAGATATGGAACTTATCGATTCGCAAGGACGGTTAGAGGTGGAGAAGAAGGAAAAGGACAGGAACATGTATTATAGGGATGAAAATGACAATATGAAAAAAGAAGTCATTAAGGATGTATATCGGTATCATAATACTTTCAATACCTACCGTATCTACCAGTCTGACATCGTCAAAGTAAAAGTCACTTTCAGTCCTGCGGGTAGCAATTCCACAAAAGAGACAAAATACCATAACGTGGGGACAAACCTTGAAGAGGTTACAAGATACACATTGTTTTCTGGATACAGCAACCGCCGGGAAAAGAAAAACGTCACATTAGTACGTTTAGAGTTTCGAGAACCTCCTTATCAATTTGAGGACATGATAGCTACAGGGTACCAGGAAGATGGGGTATGGATACGTATCGGCGCAAGATATCTTCATCAGTATCTATCCGGTACCACCTATAAGGAAGAAATTGAAGGTTATTACGATGAGTTCCATATTATGCCGCCTCGTAAAGGAAGCACTCCTGTTGAAGAATCGGAAGACAACAGCATTGTCACCAATCCTCCAGGCGATGAAACTACACCACCAAGTGAAGTCGGACCCATTCATGAGAAGATCGACACTCAAGCAGACGATGAGCCTGGCGAGTCAGGATGGATTGTGCCGTCGCTGATAGGCGCCATCGCCGTTGGTGGAGGCTTGCTGGCATGGAACAAACGTAGGAAGAAAGAAGAGGCGGAAAAGAAAAAGAAGAAAAGCAAGGCCACAACGCCACCTCCTACAAGTAAGACCAAGAAGAGCAAGGAACAGGAGGAGGAGGACGAGTACAACGAGCATTGCGTCTATGAGATGCGCATCAAGAAGGACTGCGGCGACACCCTTGTCCCAGGCGACAAACCTGTGACGGTCTATGCACGCATCATACGTTACACTCCTGAAGGAAATGTCTCTACCGACCCTGTGCTGACACGGATGATACGCATCACAGGCGACGACTATCTGCAGCTCAGCCCCACCATCCAGTATGGTGAATACGTGGCTGCCAATGTACTTGCGCCCAATCAAGATGTCACACCTGCGGAAGCTGTTGTCAATTTCGCCATGTCCGCCGAAGGTGTGTCATTCACCATCAACATGCACTTTAACGTCGAGGGCGCTGAAATACTCTTCGGACAAGACAACCTTACACTGCCTGCTGGTTACGAGAAGACGGTTGAACTGCCGTTTGTCATCCTCGGACTTGGCGAAGACCCGAAAGTGGAACTATCTGTGGAGAAGGATGCTTACCACGTGGAGTTAAAGAAAAAGGACGACCTTTGGTTTGCCGTGCTGAATGAGAACAAGAATTGTGCTGATTTCAAGAACAAACTGGAACCAGGACAATACAATTACTACTCCCTCCACATCAAAGCCACCGACGAGAACGGCCGGAAGGTCGAGACTGATTTCCCAATCTGCCGATTCCAGATGGGACTGACCATCGACACCACCTACCTGAAGTGCTATATCGAGGAATACAACAGTTCAAAACACTTGAGCAATCGCTATGCCTTTGACCAAGTTGTCAACACCACGCCTTGGAACTCTACAGATGAGCCTAAGTATGAGGTCAGGAAGATGGCACCGGCAGAGACCAAGAGCAAACTCCGTCTCTTTGAGTACGACGAGGAGAACCATCAGGTCTTGCGCATACCTGCTGTACCCGATGAAATCAAGTTTGAGGCAGTGGAGGAGAATAGAAAGGAACTTGTTGAGAAACTTGGCATAGACTGGGAACCACTCAAGAATTCAGAAGAAGGTGCTCGACCTATCGTCTTCCGCTGCATCAGGCACGGACTCGACGCACCGCTGCGAATCAAGGCAAAAATGATTGTCAAGACCACCTTCAACAACCGTAAATACGAGTTGGAAAAGGAAGTGAGGCTCCACTCCCAGCCTGTTCGCCAAAGCCAGAACATGGAAGACAGTATGGGACAGCTGAAGGAAGACGAGCGCTTAACTGACGTACTTATCCATATTCAGGAATGCATCTTCTCACATGGATATCTCAAGAATCTCGCACCTTTAGATCGTTACATCCAGAACATGCTCGATGGCTACGACGCCACCTACGGCTACGATAAAGAGCAGATGAGGACAGTGCGGCGAATATGGACAAGTTTCCTTCAAGGAACTTTCGCTGGTGCAAACGGGGAAGCGGAGAAAGTGACATTAGGCGACGAACTCATGATGTTTTTCGACGCTTTCATGGCCAAGGGCAAGGAGGTGGAAGACTCGTTGGGGTTCTTCTCTCGCATGGCTATCGGTGTCTTCACCTTAGGATGCTCTGAAGTGGTGTTCACATCCATGGAGGTGGTTCGCGAGATGAAAGATTACGTCGATAAGGGTGGCGACAGTGTCTTCGGTGCCTTCTGCTGTGGTGTGAAGGTTGTGGCACGTGAGTACATCATGGAGAAGGTTTCCGACCTTGGCATGGGAATGCTCAAGAATGGAGCCACAAAGGTAGGACTCACACCTGAAAACCTCAAAGCCAAGGCTAAGGAGTATTATGGCAACATCACTCGTGGACGCCAAATGAAGCAAGCCATTTCCGACACCAAAATTGCCAAGGCCAATGCTAAGGTAAAGGTTGAACAGACCAAGATGCTTACCCAGAACACCCACCTCGACATGGACGAAATCAAGATGAAGAATGCCGAGATAGAAGGCCTGGAGATTGGCAAGAAAAAGATTGAGAAGTTCAAGGAAGTGATGGACCTTCCCGACAACCCGAAGAACACGAAACTGAAGAACGAGATGGCCATGGAAATCCAGAAGGACAAGAACGCCATGAGCCTGCTGGCCGACTACGACAACACTGCCATGAATGACATGAGGTCGAAGTTCAACAAGCAGATTCAAGACCTGAGCGACGGAGCCGACTACGAGGTGATGTACCAAATGGCG
>CACYEC010000379.1 GCA_902773225.1 uncultured Bacteroidales bacterium | reverse complement strand
TGCAGCTCGACATGGTGAGTCTCTTTCCTCCCACCTTCATGAACCGTGAGAACGGAATGCGTCCCGACCTGGCCAACATGCTGTGGCAGATGCATCCGAAGTTCATGCGTTTCCCCGGAGGTTGTTTTGTGGAAGGTCAGGAGAGCCCCGACAACGCCTTCCGTTGGGAGCGCACCATAGGTCCGATAGAGGAGCGCGAGGGTCATTGGAACGTGAACTGGGGTTACCGCACCACCGACGGCCTGGGTTATCATGAGTACCTGCAGTTGGCCGAAGACCTGGGCGCCAAGCCCCTCTTCGTGGTGAACGTGGGTTTGTGGCACGGTGGTATGACACCTTACGACAGCATCCAGCCTTGGATTGACGAGTGTCTCAACGCCATCGAGTATGCCAATGGTCCCGTTACCTCGAAGTATGGAGCGATGCGCGCCAAGAACGGCCACCCAGAGCCTTTTGGACTGGAGTATTTGGAGGTCGGCAACGAGAACAACCAGCCCGACCCACGCCAGCAGAGCGACCACTACTACGAGCGTTATGACCAGTTCTACAAAGCCATCCGCGCCAAGTATCCAGAGATGAAGATTATCGGCAATGTGGTGGCATGGGGTGACGACAATCCCAAGTGGGAGTCCTCACTGCCCGTAGATTTGCTTGATGAGCACTACTACCGCTCTCCCGACTGGTTTGCTGGTGCCTTCCATAAATACGACAGTTATGACCGTCAAGGGCCTAAGATTTATGTGGGCGAATACGCCGTGACCAATGGTTTCGGTAATTTAGGCAACATGAATGCCGCCTTAGGCGAGGCCGTGTATATGATGGGTTTGGAAAACAACAGTGATGTGGTGGAGTTGGCGTCGTATGCGCCCATCTTCGTCAACGAGAACGATGCCCGCTGGCGTCCCGACATGATACGTTTCAGCAGCTGTCGTGTTATGGGTACCCCCAGTTACTACGTGCAGCAACTCATGCCGCAGCACATTGGCACACAAGTGGTGAAGGTCGTACAGACCAACCCCTATGAGGGAAGGAACATCCGTCAGCTGACACCCAAGACGAGCTTGGCAGGTTTTGGCACATGGGGTACACGTGCCTCCTTCGAAACAAAAGAGGATAACTTGGAATACGTCAATGGCGACTGGAAAAAGGACGGCAACATCGTTCGTCAGACAGGCCTTGAGCAATCCACCATCTGTTTGGAGAAGAACGTCGTCAACAGCGACCACTACACCTGTAAGTACCGTGCCAGAAAGGACGAAGGCGCAGAAGGGTTCCTCCTCATCTTCAACTATGTTGACAAGCAGAACTACTGCTGGCTGAACTTCGGTGGATGGGGTAATACCCAGCATGCCATCGAGCAAATCAGCAACGGAGGCAAGTTACAGACCGCAGGCCGGCGGGGTCACGTGGAGTCAGGTCGTTGGTACGACATCACCCTGCAGGTTGCCGGCGACAGCGTGAAGGCATGGCTCGACAATGAACTGGTCTTCGACACTGTGCTCAAGCACGACGACACGAAGGGCATCTTCTCCTCAGCTACCATTGATGAGGCCACGAGTGAACTGATTGTGAAGGTGGTGAACACCAGTGAGGTGGCTACCACTGCTTCGTTGGACCTGAAGAATTTCACTCCGAAAAGCGCCCGCGTGGTGCGTCTGGCAGCCAACGACGGTATGGAGGAGAACACGCTCACTACGCCCACCCACATTCATCCTGTGGAGCAGTTGCTATCTCCCGAGGGCAACCGTGTGATGCTTGACGTTCCTCCTTATTCGCTGAACATTGTCAGGGTTGGGAGGTTTTAGTTTTGGTAGTTTTGTTTTGGAAACAACTTAGAACAACAGAAAACAAAAGGATATACCTGCCGGGATAGGGGAGAGGCCGCCGCAGAGGCGACGGAACAACAGGGAACAAAGTTATAGTTTTTATTTGTTAGTTCGGCCGATAGAATCGTCCGGCACACGGCTGAGGATAAATTGGAGAAAAAGGCAGGTGTCAAATGTTTCATGGTAAATGTTAAAATGAAGGTATATATGCAGAATTTGCATAAAATTCCATGTTAGATGGCGATTTTAGGTGGATTTCCTGCATATATATAAAATGTTATATGCAAAAATGTTTCATGGATATGACATTATAAAACATTTGAAACGTGTCAGCACTGAACAAGTAATGGTCAACGGTTCCTACACTCTTCACAAATGCCTTTTATCATGTAATTGACGGATAAAAGTTCAAATCCGTCGGGTAGATCGACCCTGGGAACGGGGATATCAGACAAGCAGAATGTCCGATGGCAACGCTCGCAATGGAAATGCACATGTAGGTCGTCGTCATCGGCGGAATGACTGTGGCAGAATTCATATCTCACCGAGTCGCTGCCATCCTCAATGACATGCACAATGTGGTGCTCTTTGAAGAGCATCAGGCAACGGTAAATACTGGACTTGTCGAGCGAGAGGAGTTGGTCCTCAATCTCCGCTAACGACAACGGACGGGCTGACCTATCAACAATCTCCGCCACCAAGACACGGTTGGCGGTAGGGCGGATACCATGCTTCTCCAGAAAATGCTTGTAATCCTGTTTGTCCATCGCTCACCTGATGAAATTGGTGGACACCCGAGGCTCAACTTCAGGATGCCCTTTCTCTGCAGTATTGAGCCGGTCGATCATCCAAGCCATGTTCCTGCCAAGTGTGCGCATGGTCTGCATCCCCTCCTCGTCACGAACAGCCTCGCCAGCCGACTGGCCATACACCATATTCCAGTATTGCGACGACACCACAGGCATATTCAGAATCGTGAAATACTTGTTCAGCCTATCGAAAGCCGCTGAGGCACCACCACGACGGCACACCACCACACAGGCAGCAGGCTTGAACTGCATGAAGCGACTGAGTGAGTAGCACACACGATCCATCAAGGCGCACAACGAACCATTGGGACCACCGTAATAGACAGGTGAGCCCACAACCAAACCATCGATGCCATCTACCATGGCTGTGCGGATTTTGTCATATACATTGTCACTGAAGGTGCATTTGCCTATGCGACCACACATGCCACAGGCGATGCAGCCCTGCATGGCATGTTTGCCGATATTGACAATCACGGTTTCCACACCGCACTCATTCAGCGTCTTTGCCACTTCTTCCAACGCCATTCGTGTATTTCCGTTTTCCCGCGGGCTTCCATTAATCAGTAGTACTCTTTTTGCCATATTTTTTTCATTCTGTATCTGTGTCTGCAAATTTATTGCTTTTTATTGGAATCAACAAGGCTAATTACCGATAACTTTTCATACTTTTGTAATCCATTAAC
>CACYEC010000378.1 GCA_902773225.1 uncultured Bacteroidales bacterium | reverse complement strand
GCCGTAATCCACGGTGGGGTGGTTCTGCACGGCGGTGCGGTGGACGGTCTTCAGTTTCACGCCGTCTGCCGTATAGACATGCTCCGTGACGCTTCCGTCGTGGAACTGCACCCGAACGGGCATGCCCGTGTTGGAGTAGTCCACCCAAGCCACCCCTTTGTTCCTGTCCTGAGTCAGTGCACCGCATGCGTCGTAGGCGTACTCACTGGGCTGGCTGGCTCCATTGTGGAAATCCAGCGTGCCGCTGTAGAACAGCGGATAGGCGTCGTCCACCTTCTTCAGTCTGTTGCCGTCGTAGCTGTAGGTGAGCTGGTCGATGTTGACCGTGCCGCCACCGTTGACAGGAGACGTCCTGGTCAGAGAAGTGATGGCGCTGTTGGCATTGTAAGTGGCGGTCTCGCAACGCAGTTGGGCCTGACTGCCCACGATGGTCATGTTGTAGGCCAGGGTCAGCCGGTCCATGCCGTCGTAGCTGTAGCTGTAGCTCCTGCTCCCCGTCAGGCCCTTCATGGAGAAGGTCATCGAGCGGATGTCGCCGTTGTAGAGCCTGGCACCTCCACTCTCCGCGCGGAAGAGGCTCTGGCTGAAGACGGTGCTGTTGTCCGTGTGGTCAGTCGTGGACAACGACTTGAGCCATCCGTGCGTGTCGTAGGTGTAGGCGGTGCGGTAGCGGCCGTTGTCGTTGCGCTTCTCCGCCACCTGGCCGATGCCGTCGTAGGAGTACTGGCTGACAGTGCGACCCTGCACGTTCCTGCCTATGACACTCTCCGACAGCAGAAGGCCTGATACCGTACTGTAGGTGAAATGGTGGGTCTGAATGCTGTGCGAGAAGCCGGCACCACGTAACTCCACGGTCTTTGCCTGTGGCTGGCCTGTGAAGGTGTAACTTGTCGATGTCTCTAAGCAAAGGCCGCCGGGCTGGGTCTCGTAGGCCGTCGTAACCTGCCCCTTGCTGTCGTAGTGATAGACGCGGAGCAACAGGTCCCCGTCTGTGGAGGTCACGGCCTTGGCGGTCGTCAGTCCCGTGACATTGCCACTGCCCGAGGTGATACCTAAGGACTGGCACTTGGAGACGAAGGCGGTGCTTGAGAGGCAAGAGTAACTGTCGTAGTATGCGGCTGTCTCCAATTGGGGATCAGTGAGGCTGTGTCCCTCACCTGTGGAGTAGCCACTGCCCCCGATGCCTGGCAACGAGGCGCTAAAGGCGGCCTGCCCTGAGGCTTGCTCCGTCTTGCTGCCACCAGTGCAAACGCCCTGCACCACCTGCCGCCCGAGCGAGTCGTAGAGGTAGAACCTGTAAAGCGACGGGGACTTTGAACGGAGACGGCCGTCCTGATAGAACGACACCCTGCCGTGGCGGTCGTACCAGTACCTCTCGTAGGCGCAGCCGGGAAGGAAACGCTTGACGCACCTACCCTTGGTGTCGTAGTCGTAACGGTAGTACTGGCTTGCGTCGGGTTCCGACTGGTAGCCAGGCATCAGCACGAAACGCAGCAGGCCGTTGTAATAGACGAAGTAGGTGTCGTTGTCGCCGTCCCTGCGCTCCAGAACGGTGTTGCCCAGCAGGTCCTTGAACACCTTCAGGCTGTGACCGTCCTCGTCGGTGCGTTCCTCACCGGTGAGCGAGCCGGCGGGATAGTAGCCTCCGTCTGTGAGAATGGCTGATGCGATGCCGGTTGTGGAGTATCGTCTCACCTCGCTGGCCGTGTTGGTGATGTAACTGACGTGGGCCGCCTTGCGGGCGTTGTGCCAGGCACTGCCTCCGGGACTCACTGCAACGGGTCTGCCGATGGCGTCGTACTCAGTCTCTGCGTAGGCATACATGTCGGAGTGGGTGGAGAATGAGCGCTGGCGGAACTGGTCGGAAGTGAGGAAGACGGGGGAGGGGCCCCCCTCCGCTGACATCCAATCCCTGTGCTTGCGGTTGAGGCTGTCGTACTCGGTCATGATGTAGCAGTAGTTGCCGGTGGTGGACACCCCGTCGGTGGCGGTCAGAACAGGTCGTCCCAGCCCGTCGTGGTACTCAATGGTCGTGACCTTGCGGCTGCCGGCAGAGTCGAGCATCGTCTCCGTCAGACGGTAGTTCGTGCCTGAACTCTGGCAGAAAGCAGACAACTGCTGCAAGCATAGTAGCAATGCGGATGGTGCTATGTGTAATAAACGGTCGCTCATTGGGTGTCCCTGCTGTCTGTCTTGTATTTATAAACGTATCTTTGGACAACCTTATTGTTCGTGTCCCTCACTTCCGACAACCGGTTCATCGAGTCGTAGGAATAGTACTCTGTCTGCCCGTTGCCGAACGTCTTGCTCTTCATCAGCCCACGGCCGTTGTACATATAGACCTCTGCTTCCGTGTCTTTTCTTGCGAAAACACTTTGCCCGCTTATTGTCAGTACCTGGAGAGGGTTTGTCGTGAGGTGGTTGAAGCTGACGTTGCTTTCTTGTGTCCTGACCCTCGCGACCATCCTGTCGTTGTCATCCCAGAATAATTGGACAGGCACCCCGTCCTTATCCGTGTATCTTGTAAGCCTGTAGGTAGCATCGTAGTCACAGTATGTGACGATGGTGTCGTTAATTCCAGAAGTAGCTGTGGATACGATCTCGTGCGAAGGCACATATTGTCCGTTCCTAAGCGTGTATGCCGTCTCTTTTTTCTCTATGAACTTGTTATTGTGTCTTGTGGTGGTGGATGTCAGGGGGAAGAAGTATTTGTTCTTGCTGGCTGTATCCATTTTGAATGTGTATTGTTTCTGGATACTCTCTCCCGCTCTGAAGGTCTTGGTGCTTGTCAGTTTCCTGACCGACGCTTGATGCTGGTAGCCGTTCTGACTGGTGAACGTCTGGTCGCTGTAGGTATAAGCTGTGCTGTCCACCACATTTGCCCCATCATGATATATGGTTGTCACTTTGCTGACGACATCGTATCTGGGGTAATACAGTTTGTAAACACCACCTGTATAAAGAACGATGTCAGACGTAAATTTAAACAACGGGGGCTGACGCAAATTGGATGTCCAGCAGAAAGATGTACCTGTTTGAGGTTCGTCATAATGATACTCTTCCGATTTCATAACAGTTCCATCAGCAGCCATAACCGTTTTACTTTCCAACCTTCCTCTTTTGTAGCCATGTTCACTGTAAGCATCAAACGGAGAAGGCAAAGATGAGAAACAGAGATCGAACGGTTCATCCATACAGGCCGAGATATTTGTGAAAACATACACGGTTGAAGTTCCGTCTGCATTCGTTTCTTTTACGCGTGAATATCCAATATGAGGCCCAAAAGTGTTACTCAACGGGATGATGGAGTTCGATGTCACATATTCAATGCGCAGGTAGTCATGAGAATTGAAGTAGGTGTGCCAATTTTTCCACTCGTATTTGGGACGTGAGAACAACTCACCGCTTGAATCGTTGGATATCGATGAAGCCTTGTAAGAATATGTCCTTTTACCATTCATCCGTATTTTAGTGGAATCCTCGTATTCGGTGATGGACTTTATCCTGAGTCCTCCAGCGAAACCTATACTGTCCCTCATTTCTGCCCGATCATCTGATTGATAAGACGAGAAATCGTTCTGTTCGTATTCCAAAGACGTACAAGATCCTGTAGGATAAATGATGTCGGTCAACATCCCATACTGTGAAGCCATGGTGTTGACATTCCTGTATGTGAGGAATTGCTGCCCTGTCGTTCCTCCAATACCATTTGTGTCATAACCGTTCCCCGAGTTGTATGCATTGTAATAACCCCAATGATCGATAGCAGTAGTCAAGCAGTCTTTTGAAAGCAAATCGACGTCTTTATACCTGAACTTGTAGCACATCGAATGTCCAAGGGCTATCTGATAGTTCGCTACATCATCATAAATGTCTATCTCCTTGATATGGAAACGGGATGTGTTGGCAAGTCCGTATCTGAAATAGAAAGCCTGATAAGTGGTGCCTGAAGATTTCAAGTTGATGCATTTCAGCGGAGAAAGCGACATAGATGCGAGAGGATCAGCCATTTTGTAAGGGTTAGCTTTTTGATATATTGCAAAAGCGCTGCTGTCTGTTTGTAAGTAATAAAATGGTTTCAGGTTGAAATTATTACCGACAAATGTCCTTTCTCGTAATTTATTGTACAAATCACCAATCCGATATAATCCTGTATATAAATCGTGGGAAGACAGTTCTATTGTTTTATCAATCACAAATTCGACCCTCTGACTGTCGGGCATGGTAATATCAGTCATATACACCGGGGACACTATCTGAAAAGCATACGGGAACAGAGAGCTGCTTGAGGGTACAGAGAAGTAAGATGTATAAAAAGTATCGAAATCATGTCCGGTTATACGACGATACTCATAATCATTGCGCGCCTCAATCAAAAACTTTCCTCTCTCATAGTTGAACTTATAGAGGGTGTTCCTGAATCTGTCCTCAACTCTTTTGAGATACCAAGAGTTGGCTGTCCATTCTGTGTATTGGTCTCCCTCTGATGTACGAAATAGAGGAATGGAAAACTCGATATAATCCAAGTCGTATTCATTTTCACCACCGAAAACATATCTTATACCCTGCTCATCAACAATTGTGAATCCCTTTATGCATTTTGGCTGTTTTTCCGGCCTCCCGGGACAAGTTTCGAATATTGGGTATATCAGGCTTGATTCATCATCAGGATCAAGAAGTACGTCAAGGTTCTCATCACAGCGGATTTTCCACTCCCCGTCCTGTCCGAGAAAGAAACTACCGTGCCTGCCCATGAAATTGAAATAGAAAACGTCCGGGGCGTAATCGTATTTATATTGTTCAACATTGTTTCTTAATACTTCATAGTTTTTTGCAGTATTCTCCTTATCCATTAATAGTTGTCCATACGACTCAAAATAATTCTGAAATCCTACTGGTGTTTGGCATTGATGGCACTTATACTCGTCTTGAACACCCTTTACACTTCTTGTTATCACCCCTCCCGCATTCAATGTCCATCCTACGCCTGTCCATCCCGGCAGTCCGTTGGCGGGAATGCCTGAAGTGTTGTAGTCGAGAGTGATAGACATCGGAACGCCTCTTTGCTCAGTGCTGAAGATGGGGATCGACACATTGGCGCGGCCTGTGTAGTAGGAAACGGGCATGAAGCCGTAGCTTCCGAGTTCCGTGGCGTTTGGCGAGTGTGCGTCGGAAGGAATGAATTCCTCAGAGTACTGGGCATGGGCATAGAAAACGGAAAGAAAAACAGGTAATATTGATAATAGTTTCTTCATAATCGTTTTGCGATCTTTAGTTTGATAGATGAAACAACATGAATTATCTTTTGCTAATCCATCGTCATATTTCTACTCAATTGTGTTTGAATATCGACTGGATTAACAGAAATAGCAAATAAACGCAATTAGGTAAAAGAATGGGCAAGCAAGCAAAATAGCCAAGATAACCACTAAATAAATAGAGAATGATCAACGTTACTACTATCCAAGGGACATTGGATAATAGCACACGCCAACATGTTTTTTTTGAAACACATGTAACTTCACAGGCTTCCCTTATAGATTTTAGTAGGAAACATAGAAAACAGTAAAAAGACATAAAGATCAGATATCCTAAACCTTCAAAAAAAATCAGAACATAATCATTACCTTTATAAAATATCCATATTAACAAAACATAAATAATTGTCAATATATATTCTGAAATATGTACAAATAATTGCTTGTTCATTTACGAAGTGTATTTTTTAAGGTTGAAATCTGATGAGAGTTCAGAGAATTGATGTATGAAATTGAACTAATTTTTGGAATATTTATGTATATAGTATTCCCAGGAAGCCTCATATTCATAATATTCTGAATAAAAGACACAGGCTCTCCCACAACAACATAGTTCGTAATATTGTTACCTGGTGAATCCTGTATTGATAACTGCATCTTCGTGTACTCAGTCATGGCTGCTGGATTAAAGGTTATTGCTGGTATATCTGTAGCCATAGATGCAGCTGTGGCTAATCCACCTCCCAGAGAATGGCCGACAATTGTTTTCTCGTATCCATTATACAAAGATGCGAACTTCTTTCCAAGATTCACAGCATTGCCATATTGAGAGGCGTTCCCCCATCCAAAGAATTGCGAAATATCTTGCTGCCAGTCTTTTTTATCAAAAGTACCTGCAAACGCCAAAACATATTCCATCTCTCCATCTTTCATTTCTCGCTCATATATACCATACTGCAATCCGTTTGAAATAGAATTCATATAATAAAGTTGCCACCCACCTATCAGTTCATTGGTATTTCCGTAAACATGGTCAGCTATATATGCGGCCTCTTCTTCTGTTGGTTCTTCACCAGAGGGGTCTATAAGCCTCACAGGATTCCCAGCGCAGTAGGCGTATGGGCTGATGTGGTAATATTTCTCGCACAGGGGATCCATGCTGGTGAAGAGGCCCAAAGCGGGGTCGTACTCCCTCGCGCCGAAGTCGTAGAGGTTCAGGCCGTGCATCAGGTCGAGTTCCTTGCCGCCGTACTTGTGCGCCTGG
>CACYEC010000377.1 GCA_902773225.1 uncultured Bacteroidales bacterium | reverse complement strand
GGGAGTGTTGATAATTTCTTAGCCCAGACCAGATTATTGGCTTCCGACCAAAAAACCGATGCCAATCCCAATGGACTTTGGCAAGTTGTTAAAATAGAGACTATTGCTGAAACTGCTAACCAACATTATTATTCTGCATACATTTATGACCTTGAGAATGAAGAAATGGTTGGAAGCTATTTACTGCAACAACAAGTTGAGAACACCAATTACTTTAATCTCTCCACCACTCTGGTCAACGGAACGTCCGTGCGTATCCCTGACGGGGTGTACTTTAATTTCAAACCCTGTGGCAAGCGTGGTTCATGGTGGATACAACAAGGACAGGGATTCGGACATTTCTATACCACCAGCATGGACCTGAGTCAGACCACATCTGGTACCCTTGTCAACAACAACTACTATCATGAAAACCTCAATCAAGAGGTGATGGCCTATATCAATAACTTGCTGACTCAAGCAGAGGACGACCCAGACGTGTTGTTGGAATACAATACCGATGCAGGATTCACTACCCTTGAAAATGGACCCGTTTCCATCACATGGATACCTTCTCCAACTACAACAGCTTCTTATATCGGTTATTATTATACGGTAGGAGAAGAGACAGAAGCTAAACTCAACGCCGCTCCACGATATGTGTTGATGTGCAATAAGGCAGGATATACCCAAGGTGACACTTTCCCCCTCACCTATTATGGCGCCAATTACAATCAATATAGTCCCGACTTCGAATTCCCTAAAGGAGTAAACATTCATTTCTTTATTGTGCATGGAAGAGACAGTAGTACGAATGACCCACATCCTCATAGTGGATACTCTTCTTGGACTGCAAAAGGACAGCAAAGTGGAGAATGGCTGTTCTACGATGCCAATCATGGATGGACACTCGACGCATGGTACCTTGCTTACTCGCAAGGCGGTGTGGTGAACGAGGCTCCGATCAACCGTCTTTATGACAATAATGGCGTGCACCCTGACCCTTATATCGAATCACAGTTCGATGGTGACTACAAGCCTACTGTTGCGTTTAATTATGGTGGGTACAACTTGATTGGCTTCGAGGACACACCCGTTGGTGAATGGGGTAATGGAAAATCTGCCCTCGACTGGAACGACTGCATCTTCCTGCTCAATGGTAACTTCGACATCAAGAGTGTAGAAGATGAAATGGAGTACGCTTTGTGTCTGGAAGACCTTGGAGGCACCGACGACCTCGACTACAACGACCTCTACATGACCGTAAAACAGCCTGAAACCAAATTGCTGTCGTCTGGTACTGTCATCTTCGATGCGCCTAAGTTCACCGTTCACCAGGTGGGTGGTACCTTGCCTATGAAAATATCGTTTGAGGATGGTGTGCACGACCCAACACTCTTCAATGAGATTCACGCTGCTTTCGGCATGCCTTCGGATGTGGCCATTAACACTACTGACAAAATCAGTGCAAATGACGGCATTCAAGAAGTGACATTTACCAGCAACGGCAACGACGGTGTGTCGCCTGCTACTATCAAATGTGCTGTCGGACTTGGTTCGCGTACAGCCACACTCCAGGGCTTTACAGAGGACGATACAAACGAGTTCTCCATCATCGAGCATGCGTCTCACATCACATTTGAAGTGACATATAAGGATAACACCAGCAATGTGGAAGGTGGGCAAACCGTCATCCATGTTCCTACTCAGGAGGCTCAGAACGCTGGGACGGAGAAAATTCCATACGCCTTCGTCATTCCTAAACTCATGAAGAACCCCGAAACAGGTAAGTATGATCTCGACAACACCGAGTATGATACTTTCTCTCCTCCTACAGAACGTGTGTATATCGGTTTCAAATATCCAACTTTCACAAATTGGGTGGCCAACCAGAGTGTCAACAACACCAAATGGTACCAATACCATTGGGGCGCAACCAATGGCACCGACAACTCTGGATGGGGTGAACCAGGACAAGGTGGTGGTGAGACTACAGGAACTAAGACAGTGGAATATACAAGCAGCGATGTGGAAAACAATCCCTATGGATGGAGTAGTAGCCAGTGGGGTATCAAAGTACAACAGGATGATTTGGTTCCCAATGCAACAAGCATTCATGTGGAATTAACTTTCACTCAGGCTCAACCGCAAAATTACGAATTCGGCACTCTTAGTGGAAGTAATTTTGCATCTGGTCAACATACTGGACCTTATGATTCCGTAGCTTCTTTTTCGGTAGATCTTTCTCCTGAAACTTTTGGCAGTGGTTTCGTGATTTTAATATATGACAATTGTTATAATAATTTCGTGAATTATCTGCAAAAAGTTGTGGTGACAAGTTCCAATGAATAATTCCCACATCACTATATGATTTCAGGCGCGGCCATCGGCCGCGCCTGCTTCATGTTTCGTATCTTTGCTTTTGCCTCCCTGTCAGTGGGCTTGCAGAACCTCCATCCGGATGGAAAACAACCGATTTTCCATGCGTATGGAAAGGGCCTGTAGAGTCTCCATGCAGATGGAAAAGGATTGAGCTCATATATATATTCGTTTTGAGATAGTTATAGTCGTAATTATCGGTCTGCATAGATGTTCTGTAGGCAGCCTTATTAAGGCTGCATTTTTTTCCATCTATGGAGGGTGACTTGTTGCCGATAATTGTTGAGATGTAGCATGAATAAAAGAAAAAGATAGAAAAAGATGGTCAAACGTTCCACATTTTGTATCTTTGCACATGAAAGCGTTCGGTACGACGCTTTCACACCTCAACAAAGACCATAAAAATCAACCAAAAACAACGACAATATGGAAAGAACATGGAGATGGTTTGGCAAGAAAGACAAAATCACACTTGCCATGCTGAAACAAATTGGCGTGGAGGGCATCGTTACCGCTCTCCACGATGTGCCTCTCGGTGAGGTATGGACTCAAGAGAAGATCCACGACCTCAAAACCTACATAGAAAGCTACGGCATGCGCTGGAGCGTCGTGGAATCCCTTCCTGTGGTGGAGAGCATCAAATATGCGGGTCCCGACCGTGACGGACAGATTGAACGCTACAAGGTGAGCCTCCGCAACCTCTCCGCTGAAGGCATCCACACCATCTGCTACAACTTCATGCCTGTACTCGACTGGGCACGCACCGACTTGTTGCACGCCAACCCCAACGGTTCGTCGAACCTCTATTTCAATTACGCTGAGTTCGCCTATTTTGACATCTACATCCTACAGCGTGAAGGTGCCCGGGAGGAATGGGCGCAGTTCCGCTTCCCCGAAGGCTATGGTGAAGGACGCGACGTGCTGGCTGAGGCCGATGCTATGGCGAAGAACATGACCCCCGAGAAAGACCACCAGTTGGTAGAAACCATCGTCATTAAGACCCAGGGGTTCGTGTCTGGCAACTTCAAGGAAGGTGACAAAGAACCCATTGAGAAGTTCCGCAAGTTCCTCGACCTCTACAAGGGCATTGATAAGGCTCAACTGCGAGCCAACATGAAGTATTTCCTTGAAGCCATCATGCCCACCTGCGAGGAATGTGGCATGAATATGTGTGTGCACCCCGACGACCCACCTATTGAGATTCTTGGACTGCCACGCATCGTCCGTACTGAAGAGGATATCCAGTGGATGCTCGATGCCGTGCCAAACAAACACAATGGCCTCACTTTCTGTGCTGGTTCCCTCTCTGCAGGTGCCTACAACAACGTGGTGGAGATGGCGCGCAAGTTCGCACCACGAACACATTTCGTGCACCTGCGCTCATGCCATATCTTCCCCAATGGTGATTTCACAGAGGCATCACACCTCGGCGGACGCGCCGACCTCATTGAGTTGGCACGTATCTTCGAGCAGGAGAACCCCGCACTGCCTATGCGAGTGGACCACGGCATGACAATGCTCGGTGACGAGGACAAGGGCTACAACGCAGGTTATTCTTTCCTCGGACGTATGTTCGCCCTTGGACAGGTGCAAGGCATACTCGCTACCGTTGACCGTGAATTAGGCATTAAATACCAACAGCCTGGTTTCTTCGATTGATACCAGACTATCTATTATTTTAGTATCTATAGCATCTATAGCATCTATAGTATCTATAGCATCTATAGCATCTATAGCATCTATTTCATCTATATTTAATAATATAATAATATGAAACTCAATGATATACTGACACCTGGCTTTGATGCCAGTGAATGGGAAGCCAAAGGCTATGAACTTCCCAAGTTCGACATCGCCGCCGTACGCAAGCAGACTTATGACAAACCTACATGGGTCCATTTCGGAGGTGGCAATATCTTCCGCGCCTTCCCTGCCGCTTTGCTCAACGACGCGCTCAATACCGGCAAGTATGACCGTGGTGTCATCGTGGCCGAGACTTTCGACTACGAAGTCATCGACAAGGCATACACGCCCTACAACAACCTATCTCTCCTCGTCAGCCTCCAATCTTCCGGAACCATCGAGAAGAAAGTCATCGCTTCCATCACAGAAGCCCTGAAGGCCGGATATGAGTTCAGCGACTGGCAGAGACTGGTGGAAATCTTCCGCAAACCATCTCTCCAGATGATATCCTTCACCATCACCGAGAAAGGCTACACCTACAATGACGCGGACTTGGCCCGTGGCCTCAAACCTGTATTTGCTATGGGTAAGGTTGCGCTTTTGCTCTACGAGCGTTTCTCCTCGCCTGAAGGAGCCTCTCAGGGTTGTTTGCCACTTACCGTGCAAAGTATGGATAACTGCTCTCATAACGGAGACAAGGTGAAAGCAGGTGTGATGGCATATGCGGAACAATGGGTGAAAGACGGACTGGTGCCACAGACTTTCCTCGACTACTTGCAGGACGAGACGAAAATCACCTTCCCATGGTCGATGATTGACAAAATTACACCTCGTCCACACGTGAAAGTGAAGGAGATGCTTGCAGCCGATGGTTTTGAAGACAATGACTATATCGAGACCGAGCGCCACACTTTCACAGCGCCTTTCGTCAACGCTGAGGAAGTGCAGTATTTGGTGGTGGAAGACAACTATACCAACGGACGTCCACCCCTTGAACTTGGCGGCGTGCTTTACACTTCACGCGAGACTGTTGATAAGGTGGAAACCATGAAGGTGACGACTTGTCTCAATCCGTTACACACCGCCATGAGTCTTTATGGTTGCATGCTCGGCTACACCCTGATCTCAGCTGAGATGGCCGACGAGGATTTACGTCCTTTCATTCAGAAGATAGGTTATATGGAGGCCATGCCCGTGGTTACTGACCCTGGTGTCCTCAATCCCTACGAGTTCATTGGCGCTGTCATCAACCGCCGTCTTCCCAATCCTTTCATGCCCGACGCACCACAGCGCATCGCCATGGACACAAGCCAGAAACTCCCTATCCGCTTCGGTGAGACTATCAAGAAATATGTGGACAGGGGATTGGACATGGACAACCTTGTCCTCATCCCGCTTACGCTTGCAGGTTACGCACGTTACCTCAAAGGCATTAAGGACAACGGCGAACCCTTTGAACCATCACCCGACCCCTTGCTCGCCGAATTGCAGGCCATTGTGGCTCCATTGGAAATCGGCAAGCCCGACCAGGACTGGAGTTGTCTGCATGAACTCTACAGTCGCAAGGATGTCTTCGGCATCGACCTTTACGAGGCTGGTCTTGGCGAACGTATTGAGGGCATGGTGAAAGAACTGTATGCCGGATTCGGTGCCGTCCGCGCCACTCTCCACAAATATACGTTGGCAAGATAGGGTAGTGAATACTTCGAAAACTATAATCAAGATGAAGAAAAACTTAGAGACACTCTGCGTACAGGCTGGGTGGAAACCAAAGAACGGCGAGAGCCGGGTGCTTCCCATTTACCAAAGCACTACTTTCAAGTATGAGACGAGCGAGAAAATGGCGCGTCTTTTCGACCTCGAGGATGAGGGATATTTCTACACACGTCTGGCTAATCCCACTAACGATGCTGTGGCTGCAAAAATATGCGCCCTTGAAGGCGGTGTGGGAGCTGTGCTCACCTCATCTGGTCAGGCCGCCAATTTCTATGCTGTGTTCAACATCTGCGAGGCTGGCGACCATTTCATCACGTCGAACACCATTTATGGAGGCACTTTCAACCTCTTCGGCGTAACCATGAAGAAATTAGGTATTGAATGTACCTTCGTTGACCCTGATTGGGACGATGAACGTATAGAGGCCGCTTTCCGTCCTAATACAAAATGCTTCTTCGGAGAGACTATCTCCAACCCGGGAGGTAATGTGTTCGACATCGAGCGTTTCGCAAAGATGGCACATCGTCATGGTGTGCCTCTGATTGTCGATAACACCTTTGCCACACCCATCAACTGCCGTCCGTTCGAGTGGGGATGCGATATTGTTACACATTCCACCACCAAATATATGGACGGACATGCCACACAGGTTGGTGGAGCTGTTGTCGACAGTGGAAACTTCCCCTGGGACGATTATGCTGACAAGTATCCAGGACTCACCGCACCCGATGAGAGTTATCATGGGTTGACTTATACAAAGGCTTTCGGAAAGAAAGCATATATCACCAAGATTGTGTCGCAACTCATGCGAGACCTCGGGTCGATTCCCTCGCCCCAGAACTGTTTCCTCCTCAATCTCGGTTTGGAGACTCTTCATCTTCGTATGCCACGTCATTGTGACAACGCGCAGAAGGTGGCAGAATGGCTTGAAGCCAACCCTAAGGTGTCGTGGGTGAATTACTGTGGTCTGAAGAGCAACAAATACCACGAACTCGCCAAGAAGTACCTGCCTAACGGTTCTTGTGGGGTGATTGCTTTCGGTCTTAAAGGCACTCGTGACGATGCCATCCGTTTCATGGACAACCTTGACTTCATCTGCATCGTTACTCACGTTGCTGATGCCCGTACATGTGTCTTGCATCCTGCGAGCCACACTCACCGACAGATGAGCGACGAGCAACTCCTTGAGGCAGGTGTAGCACCCGACCTCATACGTTTGTCTGTGGGCATCGAGAACGTCAACGACATCATCGCCGACCTCGAACAGGCTATGGCGAAAATGTAGGCTTTTGCACCGTAAAAGCTGGAGACTAAAGAATAATAAAAACCGCATCTACACCATTAAGGAGTAGATGCGGTTCGTGTATTAAGAATGTTGGTTTGCTTTATTCTGCGGCCACCACTTCAGCGTTTTCTGCTGTGGTTTCGGCTACTGTCTCAGCAGTCTTTTTGCCACCGCGACGGCTACGGCGTGTAGCCTTCTTCTTGCCTGCATCCTTTGCCATGTTCTCGTCGAAGTCAACGAATTCGATGAACGCCATTGGAGTGGCATCTGATGGACGGATACCCAGCTTGATAATACGTGTGTAACCTCCTGGACGGTTGGCAACCTTAGCGGAAATATCACCAAAGAGTTCCTTGATGGCGTACTTGTTCTGCAAGTAGCTGAACACAACGCGACGGGACTCGGTGGTGTCTGTCTTAGACTTGGTGATCAGCGGCTCAACATATTTGCGCAGTGCTTTAGCCTTAGGCAATGTGGTAGTGATTCTCTTGTGCATAATCAGAGATATGGCCATGTTGGCCAACATGGCTGACCTGTGCGCTGCCTTACGACCAAGATGATTGAATTTCTTATTGTGTCTCATCGTTTAATCTTTTTCTAATTTATACTTGGAAATATCAGTTCCG
>CACYEC010000376.1 GCA_902773225.1 uncultured Bacteroidales bacterium | reverse complement strand
TGGCTATGATGCTCGTGGCTATAAGAAATGTTTTGTTGTTCATGATGTTCATGTGAACAACATTCATTCTGTTCATGTTCGTGATGATGTGTCATATCTTTGCGTTTTTTAAGTTTCACGATGCAAAGTTATGACGCATTTCTTGCAACTCAATTGCAAATAAGCACGAAAACCAGAATCACATTTTGAAAAGACAAAAAAACTTAGGCTAAAAAACGTTGCGAGTTTACTTCCTTTTTTACTTCCGCAAGTTGAGTATTCATAAATATTACAAAATGTTCGCTCCGCTCAAAATATCATATTTGAGCGGAGCGAACATTTTTCACTTAATCACGACCTTGCGGCCATCGATGATATATACGCCCTTAGCGGTAGGCACCTTGTCAAGCTTACGACCGTCAATGGAGTAACAGCCTGAGGCTACTCCTTCACTCACGGAATCCTTCGAGATAGAGATGATGCCAGTGGTGTCGCTGTCGCCGAAGTTCAGCACAAAGGCGTTAACACTCGTGCTTGTGTTGATGTCGTCCGCAGTGAGATCTTTCAGACGGAATACGGCGCGGAAGGAGTTGACAGTCATACCGACGGTAGGATAGTACAGTTTGTTGTCTGCCCCCAGGTAAAGCACAGTGCGGTCATCAGCATCGAGGTCGATAGGCGAGTATGATCCGATGAAGTCTGTGTAATCGGTCTCCACAGCAGTACATGTGGTTGAGCTGACGACGACATCCTCAAACACGGGATTCACGTCGTTGTCGCCATCTGTCCACTTGACGATATACGGTACACCGGCCTCGATTCCGTCTGCATCCTCGAAGTTGAGGGTGAGCGTGCCTCTGCGGTACGAGGACGATGCGAGTGTCTTCACCGTAGCATCCTCGAATATGGTACCATGGAAGTCTTCAACGCTGAACGGCAGGCAGATAGTGTTCCACGAACCGTCATGATAGAACGTACGACCGTAAAGGCTGACGTTCATGTCGTCAATCTTCTCCGACAGTTTAGCGAGCAGGTCGAGGATCACGCTGTTGTCGGCATCGTCATGCACGGCTGGCACGGCACCGTCGTCAGCGGTGATGTCCTCACCATTCACGCCCTTCAAGCTCGAAGCCGTGTAATAGTTACGAGCGTATGTATAAGTATTGTTACTGCCAGAATTGTTGTTGCCGGCAATAGCGCCCTTGTTATTGCCAGAGCCTGTGATGGACGTACCGTAGTAGATATTGTCTTGCAAGGTGCAACTGTTGGTGCCGCTTTCGATGCCGTTGCCACCAACGATTCCTCCGATATTCATGTTACCACTGACTGTTGCACCGCTGGAGCAGTGGCTGATGGAACCGTTCATGTTAGAACCCACTATACCGCCAACATAGTTCCGTCCTGTCAAGAAGACTGTTGTCGCCACGTGACAGTCGTCAACCAGACCGCCGCCATTCAGGTAGCCAACGATGCCGGAATGTCCGTCTCCCTGACCGTTGATGATGGTGCTGTTCTTCAGCGTAACCCCCTTGACTGTGCCGCCGTTGACCACGCCGAAAAGAGCCTGGCGAGATGCATCGCTGGTGATATTGATGCCACTGATGCTATGTCCCTGACCGTCGAACACACCGCCGAAGTAGGTGGTGATGCTGCTGCCATAGCCCACGGGAGTATAGTTATTCTCCGTGCCGTCGTATTCGATGTCTTTCGTCATGGTGAAATAGATACCGTCGAAGTGCGAATCTGAACTGGCGTTCACCTTCTGAGCCAGCATGTCCATGGTCACCACGCTGTTAATGATATAGGGGTCGTCAGCAGTACCGCTGCCTGCCCATCCTTCCTCTTTCTCCATGTCGATGGTGATTGGTTCAGTGCCGGTATTCAGCGTGGCTGGGTTGGTGGTGTCGTCGTCGAAACTGGATCCAGTGCCATAGCAGATGAAGCGGACGAGTCTGTAGCCTTGGCTGTCGTCGAAGTTGACGGTCACTTTGTCGTTTGCCTTTACGTAGGTCAAGTCGCCATAGACTATTGCGTTGTCGTAATAGGTCAGACCAATCATATCATACGTCTTGACAGCATCACCCATTTCTATGCTTACATAGTCTTTGGCGGTGTCGATGATGGTCAGCTCGACATATTGTGTACCCTGACCGTCGCCTAATTGTGTAAGGTAGTCTGAGTTGGTGATGGTCAGCGACTTGCCCAAATCTCTTGCACGTGCAAAAGTCTTGCAGCCACTGTTACTCAGCGTGACGCTTGCTGGCGCAAACATACAGTCGGTGATGGTGGCCGTAGCATCGTTATTGCTCTCCGTCCAACCGATGAAACCACCACAGTTTTCTGTGTTCTCACCATTCAGTTCGCCAGCGAACACACAGCCCGTAATGGTTGTTGAGCCTTGTTTTATAAGGCCAACGAAGCCGCCATCCGTGCCGTCACCATCCCTGCTGCTATTGATACAAACGATGTTCAGGCAGTTGGTGATGCTCAGGTCGCCTTCTACACCACCTACCATTCCACTTGCAGATTGAGCCGAGGTGTATATGGTGCCTGACGTGTGAAGGTTCTGGATGGTGGCGCTGGCGACATAACGGAACGGGGCTAAATAACTCTGACTAATTGGGGAATCGGCTGTGCCGGCATTGAAGGTGAGGGTATAGTCTCCACCGTCATAGTGGGATGCGAAGGGATGGTCACTGCTGCCCACCATTTCGTTGGTCGTGAAGTCGGCTGTTTGTTTGAAATAGGCACCTGATAGCACGGTGCTGATATCCTTCACGTTCTTCCAGTCATCGGCAGTGCCAACCAAGTAGGGGTCGTCAGCAGTACCGCTGCCCTCAAGTTCTAATTTTACTGTCAGTTCCTCAGGACTGAGTGTTGTATAGAACTTCCCTTGATAGACCAGTCCGTTGGGATAAGCAGTGATACCACCGTATGGATAAGTTGCCGTGGCTGGTCCGCCGTAGTTCACAAGATAACCATCGGCTTCAATTTGTGCCAGGTCGTAGATATTGGCTTTGATATCCTTGCCACGTTTCGGTGTCAGTGATTGGTTGGTGAAAAAATTGTTCGTCATTACACTTTCGGCGGCATCAGTGGAATAGTAGCCTACCAGCCATCCTGACAAGTATTCGGCTTTGCCACCGTTGTCGCCCATATATAGACTGTTGAGCAGTTGCGGTGTGTGATATTGATGGTAGCCCACAATGCCACCTATCTTCTCCACAGTCTGATCTGGAGAACTAAGGTTAATCACAGCTGAACTCGTACATCCCTCTATGACTCTACTGTGCTGACAGCCCACAAGGCCGCCTGTACTGATTGAGGCGATGCCGTTAATCACCACGCCACTGCCGACATGGCAGTTCTCTATGTGACCATCGGAATAGTCTGCAAGGGCTCCATAGTAGTCTTGATTACCAACGCAACTGAAAGTGCTGTTATCGATGGTGAGGTTCTTCACTGTGCCATAACCACTGATATAGGGGAACATACCGACGCCTAATTCTTTATACGTGGGTTGAGCATCGTTATTGATGATGCCACTGACAGTATGCCCCTGGCCGTCGAAAGTACCACTGAAGTAGTATGTACTCATATTCGACGGATTATAACGTCCAATACCATGGTAGTTGCAACCATAGTCATCAGGCAGCACGCTGCTGAAGTCCAGGTCATTGGCAAGCACAAAGGTCTTGTTGTCTGTATAATACTCTTCGGAAACTGATTTTTGATGCAGCAACTCCATCTGATCCACGTTGTAGATGGTGGATAGGTCTTCCACTGGCATAGGTCGGATGACTACGCGGTTGCCGGGCATGGAAAAGGTGAGGGTTGTTTTACCTTCGGAATCGACAGTTGGGAATGAATGGAACGTCCATTCACCGTAATAGGCGCGAATCTCACCTGTATATCCCGCTGTTGTCTTGAGAACTGCGTCAACAGTTATCTCACTACCGTTGACCCAGTAGTCGGTGCCTTGATATGTGAGGATAGGGTCCTGTAGCACAGTGAAGTCGATGTTGCCATTCTGTCTGACAAAAGTATTGATACCCCTTGCACCATCCCTGTCCTGTCCAGAAGCGCCCACGTTTGAGGTCATAGTAAATACTTTGGTGTTTATGTAATAGTTAGTTACGAGGGTTCCAGAAGTTTCTCCACCTACGATAGCACCACCATAAGCATTACCATCGACAAAAGAGTTTGCAACGATGCAGTTTGCTACCGTACCGTCGTTAGTTCCAGCGATACCGCCAGTATGTGTTCCGTTCTTGCCAACGACATTCGCATGGTCGAGAATCACATTTTCCACATATCCGTCACTTCCGATGTGTCCGAACAGACCAGAGAAGTAATACGCTTTTTCCAGGATGATACCGCTGATGGTGTGCCCCTGTCCATCGAAGTGACCACGGAAGGCAGTACCCCTCTCTGCATGTCCTATAGGGGTGAAGTTGGCATCGCCCGACCCTGTGCCGTCGCCATAAGTCAAGTCTTCATCCAGGTTGAAATAGTTGCCATAGTAGTCCGTACCGCCATTCACACCATCTGCCAGTGCATCGAGATCGGCTCTTGTGGCTATCCGCCAAGGGCTGTCTTCTGTACCATTGCCGTCCCATGCCCATGCACCTTGTGCAACCACGTACAGCAGGGCAAATGTCATCATCAATTTTTTCTTTTTCATTTTTCCTTATTATATTTTAATTCAACCTTCGCATGTAAAAATGGAACCTAAAGAATCAGCAAAATTACAATTTTTTCACGACAGCCAGTGTTAAATCATGATTTAATTGATGTTCAAGGCCATAAAATTAACATTCTGGCATCTAAAAGTCAGGTACGATAGTTTCAAAATGATTCTCCAATTGACTATCTCTAAAAATCATTGTCACATTTGAGGGCGATTAACTATATTGATTTACACTATTTGCTAGGTGAACTAATCACCTTTACATTCTTTACTTCTTTCTCAAGGTCATGTTTCAAAATGTTTCATTTTGTCATATCCATGAAACATTTTTGCATATAACATTGAATAGAAATACAGAAAATCGCCCAAAAAACGCACTTTATCATGCATAGAAATACAGATTCTGCATATATGCCATCATTTTAACATTTACTAAGAAACATTTGACACCAGCCTATTAAAGTAAACAAAAGTGAGGCAAGTTATGATTTTTATACTACTAAATCTGTCAATAGCATGTAGAATTCGATTTTTCTTTGTAAATTTGTGAACGAAACCAAAAGATTACAACCATGCCAACAGTTGACGACAAAAAAGTGATATTCTCGATGGTCGGAGTGAGCAAGACCATTCAACAGAATCAAAAACAAGTGCTCAGGAACATCTATCTCTCGTTCTTCTACGGTGCCAAAATAGGCATCATCGGACTGAATGGTTCTGGTAAATCTACATTGATGAAAATCATCGCCGGAATCGACCAACAGTACCAAGGACAAGTGGTGTGGAGCCCTGGCTACACTGTGGGGTACCTGCCACAGGAACCACCACTCAACGAGGAAAAAACAGTGAAGGAGAACGTCATGGAGGGTGTGCAACATGTCTATGACGCTCTTGCTGAATATGACCAAATCAATGAGAAGTTCGGACTGCCCGAATACTACGAGGATCCTGACAAAATGGAGAAACTCATGAACCGACAGGCCGAATTACAAGACATCATCGACAGCACCGACGCATGGAACATGGACTCCAAACTCGAGCGTGCGATGGATGCCTTGCGGTGCCCTCCTGCCGACTGGAGCGTGAAGAACCTGTCGGGTGGCGAGCGTCGTCGTGTGGCTCTCTGCCGACTGCTTCTCCAGAAACCCGATGTGCTGCTGCTCGACGAGCCCACCAACCACCTCGATGCCGAGAGCATCGACTGGCTGGAGCAACACCTGCAGCAATATGAAGGCACCGTCATCGCTGTCACCCACGACCGCTACTTCCTCGACGACGTCTCGCAATGGATTCTCGAACTCGACCGCGGCGAAGGTATACCTTGGAAGGGCAACTACTCTTCATGGCTGGAACAGAAAAGCAAACGCATGGAGCAAGAAGAGAAAACCGCATCGAAACGCAGAAAGACACTGGAACGCGAACTTGAATGGGTACGAATGGCACCCAAGGCACGACAAGCAAAGGGCAAGGCGCGTCTGAACTCCTATGACAAGATGCTGAACGAAGAACAGAAACAAAAAGAGGAGAAACTCGAGATTTTCATCCCCAATGGCCCGCGTCTCGGCAACAAGGTCATCGAGGCTCAGCATGTGGCTAAAGCATACGGAGACAAGGTTCTATTCAGCGACCTTAACTTCAACCTGCCTCCCAACGGCATCGTCGGAGTGATAGGACCTAACGGTGCGGGCAAGACTACCCTATTCCGCCTCATCATGGGACTCGAAACAGCCGATGGAGGCTCTTTTGAGGTCGGAGAAACCGTCAAACTCAGTTATGTGGACCAGCAACACCGCGACATCGAGCCTGAGAAGTCGGTCTATCAAGTGGTGAGCGGTGGCAACGAAACCATACGCATGGGCGGCAGGGACATCAACGTGCGTGCCTATCTCTCACGATTCAACTTCAACGGAGCCGACCAAGAGAAAAAATGCGGCGTGCTTTCGGGCGGTGAGCGCAACCGTCTACACCTCGCCATCGCACTCAAACAAGAAGGCAACGTGCTGCTGCTCGACGAGCCGACCAATGACATCGACGTGAACACACTACGAGCCTTGGAGGAAGGTCTTGAGGCTTTCGCCGGTTGTGCCGTCATCATCAGCCACGACCGCTGGTTCCTCGACCGCATCTGCACACACATCCTCGCTTTCGAAGGAGACGGCAATGTCTTCTATTTCGAAGGTTCATACACCGAATACGAAATCAACAAGGCCAGACGTCTCGGACAGGAAGAACCCAAGCGCATCCGCTACCGCAAACTAATGGACGAATAAGAATAGGATATTTTTATTTTGCTTTATTCACTCATCTGACTTTTAGAGGGACAAGTTATCTTTTCCCTGTGTGTGCAGAATTCAATTTAACATTGTACAAAGCAATTTAAAGATTGCAAAAAAAGAGAAGAGTATGTGAAAAAATGTCATTAGCTACTGCTATGTGCATAAAAAAGGCTAAATTTGCAATTAATATCGACAGAACAAGACATCAAAACAGGTATCTAAAGAAGACTATATAATTATACTGCATCATGAAAAGAAAACTCCTGCTCCCATCGGCAGCACTGATTCTGTGTGGCATCGTATTTGGCGGCATCGTATTAGTCAGTTGTACTGAAGACAACACGAACTACAAGTCGCGTCCACCTATTTACAAAGACTTGACCCTCAATCCTAACCCTGTCTATACAGGTCAGAAAGTGACTGGCATAGTGTCCTATGATGACCCAGGCGCTTACTTGATGAGTTGCGATTACCAATACACCGTGAGCGACGGAACCACAGGCACCTGGCATCAGGTCAGCCCCACTGAGTCGCAACCGGAATTCTCTTTCTACGCACCCTTCAAGGCAGGAAACTACGATGTTAGTTTCAACGCCCCTCACATCCGCTACTCCGCCAATGGAAACCTCGGTACTCTCTACGGTTCGGCCAACACCGTGAGAGCCAATCTGAAAGTACTGCCCAGCGCTGTCATTAACGCCAACTGGGGTGACAGAAAAGACGATTTGATGTCGAAGATTGAAGCAACGGACTCCGCCTCCCTGTTGGTGTGGCATGGCAATGTGTTCTTGGCGGACGAAACCTCAACAGAAATGAACAAGGACACTCTTCAGTCCGTCAGAACTTATCACTTCGACAACAACATGTTGACCAAGGTGGAACAAACCGC
>CACYEC010000375.1 GCA_902773225.1 uncultured Bacteroidales bacterium | reverse complement strand
CTTGTAACAAGGATTGTTGGATGCTGATACCTATAATTGATAATTTTGCGGAAAAATCAATTATCAGTACAGCTATATGAAACAAATTCTACTGATCCTTGCGCTGATAGCAACACTAAGCGCTAACGCTATCGACCACAAAGGCATCACTTCGTTCAGCCCGTCTTGCGAAGGATTCCCACTCATCGAGAACAGTCACCCCATTGATTTGCTTGTCGACCCTAACGACAACAAGGGAGTCATCATCGCGGTCAACAACCTGCAAGCCGACTTCGAGAGAGTTTGCGGTCATAAACCTACCGTCAACAACGACATACCTCAATCCGGACGACTCGTCATCGCCGGTACGCTCGATAGTAAGTTCATCAGCCTACTGGCGAAAGCAAAGCGCATTGATGCCAAACAACTCAAAGGAAAGGTGGAGAAATACATCATGACCACTGTCACAAAACCCTTCCCTGGCATCGAAGAGGCACTCGTCATCGCCGGCAGCGACCGAAGAGGTACCATCTACGGCATCTATGAACTGTCGGAACAAATAGGCGTTTCGCCATGGTACGACTGGGCTGACGTTCCTGTTGAGCAACACAACTTCGCAGCCATCGACCGAGGAACATATACCGCTGGAGAACCCGCTGTGCGCTACAGAGGAATATTCCTCAACGACGAGGCACCATGCCTCACTGGATGGGTGGAGCACACTTACGGCACAAAATACGGCGACCACCGGTTCTACGCACGGGTATTCGAACTCATCCTGCGTTTGCGCGGCAACTTCCTCTGGCCTGCCATGTGGGGATGGAGCTTCTATGCCGACGACCCTCTCAATAGCAAAACGGCCAACGACATGGGCATCATCATGGGCACCTCACACCATGAACCTATGGCTCGCAACCATCAGGAATGGGCTCGACACCGACGTGAATACGGAGAATGGAACTACGCAACCAACCAGAAAGTCATCGATGACTTCTTCCGACTGGGCATGGAAAGAGCAAAAGACACCGAAGACCTCATCACTATCGGTATGCGAGGGGACGGCGACACTGCCATGGGAGGCAAGGAAGGACACGACGACAATTACGACGGACAAGACAAAGCTGTGATGGACCTGCTACAGACCATCGTCAAGAACCAACGACAAATCATCAAAGAAGTGACTGGGCAACCTGCCGAGAAACGACCACAGGTATGGGCTTTATATAAAGAGGTACAACGCTACTACGATTTGGGACTGCGTATGCCCGACGATGTCATCATGTTGCTGAGCGACGACAACTGGGGCGATGTACGCAAGTTGCCCGATGCCAAGGAACGCCTCCATAAGGGCGGATGGGGCATCTACTACCATGTCGATTACGTGGGTGCACCACGAAACTCAAAATGGCTGAACGTCACACCCATACAGAACATGTGGGAACAACTGCAAGTAACCTACGACTACGGAGTGGACAAACTGTGGGTGCTGAACGTGGGCGACCTCAAACCTATGGAGTACCCTATCACCTACTTCCTCAACATGGCTTGGAACCCGAAGGCCTTCACGGTCGATAACATCCTCGACCATACCCGAGATTTTTTCGCACAACAACTGGGCAAGGAACAGGCTGGCGAGGCTGCGCGCATCCTCAATCTCTACTGCAAGTATGCCGGACGCTGCACTGCCGAGATGCTCGACGCCAACACCTACAACCTGCAGACAGGTGAATGGAAACAAGTCGCTGACGATTTCGCAAGACTTGAGGTCGATGCACTCAGGCAGTACATGAACTTAGACGCCAAGTACCGCGACGCATACAAACAACTGGTTCTCTTCCCCGTACAGGCCATGGCCAATATCTACGACATGTACTATGCACAAGCCATGAACCGACAACTTTTCAAACTGGGAGACATACGCGCCAACGAATGGGCCGACCGAGTGGAGAAAGACTTCAACCGAGACAAGGAACTCTCCGACGACTACAACAACGTGATGGCTGGCGGAAAATGGAAGAACATGATGATTCAGAAACATATCGGCTACACCACATGGAACGACAACTTCCCTGCCGACATCATGCCTAAAGTGGAAAGAATCAACCCTGACAACCATTCCGACGGCGGATATGTGTTCACTGCCAAAAATGGAGTGGCTGCCATCGAAGCAGAACACTACTTCGCAAAGACCAACGCCGCCAATGCAAAATGGACAGTCATACCTTATATGGGAAGAACGCTCAGCGGCATCTCGTTGCAACCATACTCACAATCCACTGACAACGCCTCGTTGACCTACAAGGTTGTCGTGCCACAGGACGTGAAAGAGGTGGAACTGCACGTCATCATCAAATCCACACTGGCTTTCCACAACTCGAAAGGACATCGTTTCACCATCTCAATCGACGGGGGCACTCCGCGTGAAGTGAACTACAACCACGACCTCAACGAAGAACAGAACAATGCCTATACACGCATGTACCCCACTGTAGCACGACGCGTCATCGACAACAAGGAAAAGTTCACGCTCTCACCTACAAGCGACGGTTGCCACACCATCACACTCAAACCCATCGAACCAGGAACTGTGTTCGAAAAACTGGTGTTAGACTGCGGTGGATACCAACGGTCATACCTCTTCATGGACGAGTCGCCTTACACCATCAGCAAGTAAGGAATACGTTCTCTGTAACAAGGAAATCGACAAATAGAAAAACGGACACATCCGGAATTCATCGCCGAAGTGTCCGTTTTCTTACCAAATCATATCAATTCTGTATCAAATATCACTTCTTTTCAATATGATAGAAATATACAAGTTTTTGAAACAAATACATAATACATCTTCAAAAACAATGTAATAACTTTGCATCAGAAAAAGTTTTACTTGTGGAAATAATTAGTTAAGTTAGTTAGTTTATAGCAATTACGCAGATTGGTGTGTTGTTCTCATTTATCCACACCTAATCTCACAAATGATTCTCATTTGTAAAGGTATGCGGCCGGTGGGAACCGGTCGCATACTTTTTTATGCTTTTTCACCCTACTATTGCTGATTATTGAAAAAAAAGGGCTAACTTTGCCCAATTCAAAACGAAACCGACATCATCTGTTTTTCGCACAGTCTCACCACAAACCAAAAAGACTAACTACCCTATAAAGACAATGGACAACTATATCGTATCAGCACGCAAATACCGACCGATGAGCTTCGACAGCGTTGTGGGACAACAAGCACTCACCACCACCCTAAAAAACGCCATCGCATCCGAACATCTCGCACACGCATACCTGTTCTGCGGACCACGAGGCGTAGGAAAGACCACTTGCGCACGAATTTTCGCGAAAACCATCAACTGCATGAACAGGCAACACGACGGCGAGGCATGCAACCAGTGCGAGTCGTGCATTTCCTTCAATGAACAACGCTCCTATAACATCATAGAACTCGACGCCGCATCAAACAATGGCGTGGAAGACATCAAGACCCTCATGGAGCAAACACGAATACCGCCACAAGTGGGAAAGTACAAAGTGTTCATCATCGACGAGGTACACATGCTGTCACAAGCCGCTTTCAACGCTTTCCTCAAGACACTTGAGGAACCACCTGCTCACGTCATCTTCATACTCGCCACAACAGAAAAACAGAAAATACTGCCCACCATCCTATCACGATGCCAAGTCTATGACTTCAAACGGATGGAAATACAGGACATCGTGAGCCACCTGCAACAAGTGGCACAGCAAGAGGGATACACAACTGAACCCGCCGCACTCAACGTCATTGCGGAAAAAGCCGACGGAGGAATGCGCGACGCGCTTTCCATCTTCGACCAAGTAGCCAGTTTCTGTCAAGGAGACATCACTTACAGCGCCACCATCGCCAACCTCAATGTTCTCGACTACAACTACTATTTCCGCATCACCGAATACTTCCTCGCCAACAATATCACCAACACACTGCTCACCCTCAACGACATCGTCAACCGAGGGTTCGACATGGGCTACTTCATCACCGGACTGGCTCAGCACTTCCGAAACATGCTCGTGGCTCGAGACCCGCAAACCATCTCGCTCATCGAGGCAAGCAAGGAAATACAACAGCAGTACCTTGCACAAGCACAGAAATGCAAGAGCAACTTCATCATTCGAGCCATGAAACTGCTCAACAACTGCGACCTCAACTACAAACAAAGCAAGAACAAACGACTGCTGGTCGAACTCACACTGATAGAAGTGGCGCAGGCGGCACAAGACGACGGAGAGAGCGCGGGGCATCGCCCTGCGAAGATTCTTAAACCCATATTCAGGCTGAACGTGCAAAGCAACGATTCGGCTACAGCCAACAACCATGTGGCTAACAAAACCACTCAGACAAGGACAAACGCCACCTCGGCTCAAACCATGACCAGTAAGGCACCTGTCAACTCCTCCACCAACAATGTCAAGGCGGCAAGATTCTCCATCTCAGGCTCCATCAAACTGCAAAGGGACAACAATGGGAACACACAAGGCAACGGCAACCAAACTAACATCACCACACAACAACAAAAGCCTAAGGCCAACAAACCGTTAGAGCAACAGCGACTGGCGTCAGAGTGGATTCTCTACGCCAAGGCTTTGCCTCAGCAGGAAACGGCAATGGCCAAACGACTGATTGACCTGGAAAGCAATCTGGCCATCACCAGCAACGACAACTTCGAGGTATTGGCCAACAACCCCTCCGTGGCAGAGCAACTCAAGCAGTACAAGTCTGCCATAGAACAACATCTGCGCGAAAGACTCGACAACGCCAATATCAACATGACAGTGAGAATCAGGGAGGCTGACGAGAGAAAAAGAGCTTATTCCCGCCAAGAGCAATTCCTCAATATGTGTGGCATCAACCCCAATCTGAAAAAACTACGAGAAAAGTTGAACTTGGACCTATCATAACACAAACAAAAACCGCAACAGACTCATACCTGTTGCGGTTTTTTTATCTATAAGCCTGCGCGGCTCCCCTCACTTCTTTCAGAGTATGACGCAGTTCACAAATGATGGTGCATCATACGAAATTCCGCCATCTGCTCATACTTCGTGCCAGGACGACCGTAATTGGCATACGGATGGATGGATATGCCTCCACGGGGCGTAAACAAACCTGTCACTTCTATATAACGGGGATCCATCAACCGTATCAGGTCCTTCATGATGATGTTCACACAGTCCTCATGGAAATCACCGTGATTGCGGAAACTGAAAAGATACAGTTTCAGGCTCTTGCTCTCCACCATCCTCACATCGGGAATATACTCAATCACAATCTCAGCGAAGTCGGGCTGACCTGTTATCGGGCATAAAGATGTGAATTCGGGACAGTTGAACCTCACCCAGTAATCATTTTCCTGATGCTTGTTCTCAAAGGCCTCCAACACAGTGGGGTCGTAGTCACTTTTGTACTCTGTCTTGCGTCCCAGTGCATGCAGGTTCTCTTGTTCGCGTTCTGTATTCATTGCTTTCTGATTTTCAAGTAATTCTCAAGCCCTTTCCTGCGGAGTTTGCATGCAGGGCAATTGCCACATCCTGCGCCTTTGATGCCATTGTAACAGGTGAGGGTCTCATTGCGCACAATGTCGAAAACACCCAATTCATCTGCCAGTGCCCATGTCTCTGCCTTGTCCTTCCACATCAAAGGCGTGTGGATGACAAACTGCTCGTCCATGGCCAGGTTCAGAGAGACATTGAGTGAGCGGATAAACGAATCATGACAGTCGGGATAACCCGAGTAGTCGGTCTGCGACACACCTGTCACCAGGTTCATGATGCCGTGCTCGCGTGCATAGACTGCTGCAATCGAGAGGAAAAACAGGTTGCGGCCCGGCACAAAGGTGTTGGGCAGCGATTCGGCTGGCTTCTCTTCGTCCATCTTGATACTGCCGTCGGTCAACGAACAACCGCTGACCAAATCACTGATGAAAGAGATGTCCTTCTCTTCAAACGGCACGCCTGCACGCTCGGCTATGCCACGAGCAATGTCCACCTCCACAACGTGCTTCTGCCCATAGCGGAAACAGAGGGCATAGACTTCATTGAAATGCTTCTTAGCCCAGAACAGGCATGTGGTGCTGTCCTGCCCGCCTGAAAACACAACTAATGCTTTTTTGCTGTCAAGTATCATATTTCGTTTATCTTAAACACATTATAGGAAATATTGTCGTCATAGACACTGACGCCTTCACTCCGCTTCAGACGCTTGACAATCTGAGTGGTCAACGGCAGCACTATGATTTCGTAAACGGTCTTTGCTGTCACTTGCAAAACCATCATCTTCAGCAATTCCGAAGCTGGCATCAGACCACCGAAGGCCAGAGGAAAGAAAATCAGCGAATCAGCGCTCTCACCGGCCAATGTGGACAGGATGGCACGCAAAGAGAACTTACGCTCACGGTGACGCAACTTCAAACGGCTCATCACCCAGGCGTTGAGAAACGAACCGACAAGAAATGCCATCAGGCTCGCAACGGCTATCCTCGGCGCCAAACCAAAGACAAAATTAAAGGCTTCCTCTCCTTCCCAAAAAGGAGGGGCTGGTATGGCGGTGGCTATGCCGCCAAGCGCCACAACAAAGAAATTCATGAGGAATCCCATCCATATCACAAGGCGGACCTTACGGAAGCCCCACACTTCAGAAATACAGTCGTTAAGGATGTAGGAAATCGGAAAGACAATGACTCCGGCAGTTAAGGGAAAAGGACCTATCTGCAGAATCTTGGTTCCAAGCAAATTGGATGCCACAAGGCATACACAAAACAGTATCCCGCACAGCATAAAGGATACCGACACATTTTTATTATTCATTGGTTCTTGTTTTTTTAACGAGGTTTTCAAGGACTCGCACGTTTTTTAGGCCGCAAAGTTACAACTTTTCAGCCAAACCTACAAATTTTCTGCATTTTTATTATTCTTCTCCGAGATTGAATAGTGTGTACAAGGCATCCAAAAGCAAAATCTCGTCTAAAGAGCCATATTCGTACAGATACACATAACTGCTCTCATTATTCAGGAATGTGGGCTCAATGCCTTTAGGATAATCGTTGTCGCCTGAGGCATCACACACATTCGCCACAACTGGATATAAAGTCATGTGGAAATCAGTGGCGACAGGTGCGGTCATCACATTCTGACCCGCTGTCCACTCACCAATGAGAATCACATTCTCCTTACCCATGGTGTGTTGCAAACTGTGAATCATCCACTCCGCAGAACCAGTGGTGTAACCGCCTGTGATAAACACCACCCTGTCAAGGTCAAGGGCATTGCCGTTGGTCAACGACAAGTCATACTTGTAAATAGTGTTGTTCGAACTGAGGTCGTCCCTCCACGTCGTGGTGGCAAACACTTCGCCATTGTGCCTGGAAGAGGCGATATACGAGGCCAGACGCTGTGCCATGTCCATCTCTCCATGGTTGCAGAAACGCAGGTCAACAATAAGCTCGTTGACACCAAGTGTCTTGTACGATGCGAAAATAGCATCCATATCGTCGCGGTACTTCACACTCGACGAGTCGGTCTCGTAAGGACCGCGGATCAAACGGGTGTCCATCAGATAGGCCACTCGACGCGACTGGTAGTCGAACACCTCGTTCACGAAATAAGGGTAGTCCTCCATGTACCCCGACTTGCCTATCACCACGTCCACCGTATCGGCCCAGAAAAGGATTTCCTCTTCCACGTCATACTCCAGATGGTTGACCGTCAGGTTGAGGGTGTCACCACTGACCAGTTTCTTCACATTGCCGCTGCTCACCCTCGCATCGCCAATGAAGGAGATGAAGTCGCCACGCTTTACACCCGCCTTGTCGGCCTCTGAGCCTGTGGCTACATAAAGCACTCGGGCGAAAGAGCGGCTGGTGGTGCTTGTCGGGTCGGCTATCACATCGAAGTCCATCCCGTATGAGTTCAAATGGTTGAAATAACCACGGGCAAACTTGTCCTCCACCACCGAGTCGATGGTGCAATACGACCAGTCGTCCTTGTCGAGGAGCATTTTCTTGAAAAAGGCATCGCCATTGCCGAAATAACCTTTCCAGTCTATGTCGGTGTCCATCTCGTCGGCCCACAGGTAATATTCCTGCAGCAACTCGACTATACGGTGGTTGCCCCTGGTGATTTCATCATACTGATAAGTACGGTCCTCACCACAGGAAACAAACGTCATGACCAGCAGACAAGCCGACAGACAGAAACCTGGAATATGTAATCGCCCCTGTTTCACTCCTCCATATTCATCCCGAAAAAGATGGTTTCAGTCTTTCAGTATGCTCACAAAGGCATTCACTGCGTCTTCAAGTTTTGCCGGGGCACTGTGGGTCTTGAAGAATTTCTTTACCATATCCACCGACAGGGGAGAGAGTTCACCTGCACCGGCCTTGAAGGCATCGAGTTTTTCTTGAAGTACAGTCTTGCTGTAGGAATTGAATGTGTTGATGATTTCAGTGATACGACCAGTGTCTTTCTGTGCGTTCTTCTCTCGTAAGTATTTTCTCACCATTTTCAGCACGTCATAGTCGTTGCTGACGATAGTCTTAAGTACTGACAGGGCCTCTTGGAATCCCAGTTTCTTTGCATCGGTGCTTTCACCTTGCAGAATCGCTTTCGGAGTTACCTCCAACGCTAAATCCTCAAATGGATCGGTTGTTTTCATTGAATGTTTGGTATGTGTTTGTTACTAATACAAAGCAAAAATAAGCAATAGTTGACAATAACAACTAAAAATTTATGATTTTTTGTCAAATTTAATCCGAATTAATTACGATTGTCGGCGCCCCACATCATTTTATGCCGTATTGTGGAGAAAAAACTCTGACCTCTGCGAGAAATCACCTTCACCACAAACGGCGCTTTCCTCACCCTGATGTGCACTCCCTCCTTGCAACTCTGGCTGCGACCGTCGATGGATATGAGGAAACTGTGGCTACGGCTCTCCACCCTCATCTCCACCTCCACATTGTCGTTGATCACAAGCGGACGCATGTTCAGGCTATGGGGTGCTACTGGCGTCAGCAGGATATTGGCGCTCTCAGGATAAATGACAGGGCCTCCCACACTCAGCGAATAGGCGGTAGAGCCGGTTGGGGTGCTGACCAGCAGGCCGTCGGCCTGATAGGTGGTCAGGTACTCGTTGTTGATGGAAGTGTTGATGCTGATCATCGAACTGCTGTCGTGCTTGAGTATAGACACCTCGTTGAGCGCGAATGGATAACCCGCCAGTTCCTCCTCGTCACAAGTGACATGAAGAACAGAATGGTCGGCAACCAGATAGTCGCCACAGTAGAGTTCGTCAATCATCGGCTCTATGTCCTCGGCTGAGATGCAAGAGAGAAAACCCAGACGACCGGTGTTCACGCCAAGAATGGGTATCTGCTTGTCGCCCACACGGCTGGCCACGTTGAGGAACGTGCCGTCGCCTCCCATGCTGATCACGATGTCGGCATCAAAGTCACTGCCATCGATAATCTGGCATGGAGGCACGTCTATCTTGTGGCCGTCTGTGAGGAAGGTGTGGAAACCGCGCTCCACTGCCAACTCAGCATCATGGGCCAGCAGCACGTTGAACATCTTCTGCACAGCCATCGATTTCTTTTCCTGATACACATTCCCGAATATGGCAAATCTCATCTTTTCCATCGTCAATGAATGATTTTTACACGTCTTGAACGTCGATTAAAGATTCTTTAAGTATTCTGAAAGCAACTTTAAGCTTTGAAAACACTTCTATTTCAATCAAAATATATACATTTGTGCGCAAATTTACGTTATTTTCATCTTTATAGCGCATTTTATCGCAGAAAATGTAATATTGACTATTAAAAAAATCATTTTTACAACGACAATACAGTAATGGAATCATCAATGAGTTTACTCGAACTCGCCAGCAAGGGCGGGTGGATTATGGTGGTACTGGGCATCATGTCGGTACTGGCTATCTACATCTTCTTCGAACGTTTCATCGCCATCAGAAAGGCAAGCAAAAGCGACCCGCTGTTCATGGACCGTATACGCGATTACATGAAGGACAACGACATCAAGTCGGCCGTGAACTTCTGCCGTGTCACCAACTCACCCGCCGCTCGAATGGTGGAAAGAGGAATCAGCCGTATCGGACGACCAGCACAAGACATACAGACCGCCATTGAGAATACCGGAAATGTGGAGGTGGCAAACCTTGAACGCCGGCTGCCAGTACTCTCCACCATCGCCAGCGGAGCGCCCATGCTCGGTTTCCTCGGTACAGTCACGGGTATGGTCAAGGCCTTCTGGCAGATGAGCAACGCCGGCAACAACATCGACATCAGCATGCTCGCCGGAGGCATCTACGAAGCCATGGTCACCACCGTCGGAGGCCTCATCGTGGGCATCGTGTCGCTCTTCGCCTACAACTACCTCGTGGCGAAAATCGATGGTACCGTGAACGAACTCGAGCAAAAGTCGCTCGCTTTCATGGACCTGATGAACGAAAATGAAAACGACCACTCTAAAGAATGAGATATGCTCAAACGCAGAACGAAAACCAATCCGCTCTTCAGCATGTCGTCCATGACCGACATCATTTTCCTGCTGCTGATCTTCTTCATGATCACCAGCACCATGGTCTCGCCAAACGCCATCAAGGTGCTGCTACCACAAGGAAACAAGCAGACACAGGCCAAAGCATCGGCAAGAGTGGTCATCGACAACCAACTGAATATGTACGCGGCGCTGGGAAACGACACTGAACAGCCCATCACGCTCGAGCAACTGCCCGATTTCCTCACACAGCAGCAAAACGACTCCACTGAACTCTACGTCTCTCTCTACGCCGACGAGGTGGTTCCCTACAAGAACATCGTCGAGGTACTGAACATCGCCAACGAACTGCACCTCAAGATGGTTCTCGCCACCCGGCAACCCGACAGAGCACCATAGGCATAATACAGACTTTACTACTCTTAACTAGTTTCCACTAGTTGTTCTAGTTCCACTGGCATCTCCTATATTTTCATAGAAATTCGTAGTCCCCATAAAAAATGACTGACAACCCCAAAAAAGATAAACTCAAGGCGGCAGGACTGACTGTAGCCATTCACCTCGGACTGTTGCTCATCCTCTTTTTCGCGTCGATGAACTTCAACCTCGCGCAACGCCCCGAAGAGGAAGGGGTGCCTGTGATGCTGGGTTACATGCCAGAAGCCAACAGTGACGAAGAAGGAGGAAGCACACAACCCGGTTCCAACACCGATGCCCTGACTCCAGAGGAAGACATCTCTGAACCCATCCAACAGCCTGCAGAGCCTGTCACTGTCACCCCCACCTCCCCTACCCCAGCCAAGGAAACCAAAGCCCCAGAGGCAAAGGAACCGCTACTCACTTCCAAGACCAACGACAAGTCGATAGCAGCCGACGAAGCAAAGAAGAAAGCGGAAGCAGAGGCCAAGAAGAAAGCGGAAGTGGAAGCCAAGAAAAAGGCGGAAGCAGAGGCTGAGGCGAAAAAAAAGGCTGAGGCGGAAGCCAAGAGAAAAGCAGAGGCGGAAAGGCTGAAAGCAGAGGCGGAAGCCAAGCGCAAAGCCGAGGAGGCAAGGAAAAAAGCGGAGGCCGAGGCAGCCGCCAAGGCTAACGAGAAAGTGGGTGGCGCTTTCGGCAAAGCACGAGGCAACGGAAATCGTGGTGACACCTCTGGCGAAGGAGTCAAGGGAACGGAAACCGGCAATGCTCCTCAAGGTTCAACTACTGGTGTGGGCGGCACAGGCACTGAGGCACGAGTGGGAAACAGAAAAGCACTCTATCTCGCCAAACCCGCATACACCGACAACACCAGTTCGGGTACTGTAGTGGTGAACATCGTGGTCAATAAAGAGGGCAAGGTGACAAGCGCCACAGTGAAGTCTGGCACCACCTCGGCAGCCTTGCGCAACGCCGCCTTGGATGCCGCACGCAAGTCCACTTTCTCCGCTGGCACCAACAATGCGGAAAGCGGAACCATCACCTACAAATTCAAACTGAACTGACGTTTTATACTATCCTCCAGCACGAAAGTGCTTAACACCCCCTTTAACTCCCCTTTTAACTCCCCTTTTAACTCCCTATTTAAGTACATTTTTAACTCCCTATTCAGCAATTATGATATATTTATTCTTAGCAACAGGATTTGAGGAGTGCGAAGCACTCGGAATGGTCGATACCTGCCGCCGTGCGGGACTCGAAGTGAATATCGTCTCCACGACAGGAGAGGCAGTGGTGAGAAGCGCCCATGGAGTGGGCATCTGCGCCGACAGTCTCTTCGAGGACAACGACTACAGCAATGCCACCATGCTGGCACTGCCAGGAGGTATGCCCGGAGCCACCAATCTCTACGCCTACGCCCCCCTGCGCGAGTTGATTATTGAACATGCCAAAGCAGGAAAAGCATTGGCCGCCATCTGTGCCGCACCGCTCGTGCTTGGCCGTCTCGGACTGCTCGCCGGCAAGAAATGCACCTGCTACCCGGGATTCGAAGGTGAACTCACAGGAGCGACCATCACAGGCAAACTGGTGGAGGTGGACGGCAACATCCTCACGGGAAAAGGACCTGCCGCCGCCTATTTCTTAGGATATGCCATCATCGAGTTTTTCAAGGGACATGAAGTCGCCAAGCTAGTGGCCGACGGCATGCTCGTAGCCGGACTATAATATTTTAATATAATGAGGAAAGCCGTCATTATCGTGGCTGGAGGCAAAGGGCTGCGCATGGGGAGCGACATCCCCAAGCAGTTCCTGCCCATCGGCGGTAAACCCATCTTGATGCGAACCATCGAGGCGTTCCACCACTTTGACCCCGATATGCAGATAGTGGTGGTGTTGCCTCTGTCGCAGCAGGACTACTGGAGAAACCTATGCAACCAACACGCTTTCAACATCCCCGTGACAATCGCCAACGGCGGTGAAACCCGCTTTCATTCGGTGAAAAACGGTTTGGGCCAAGTTGGAAACGATGTAGAACTCATCGGTGTGCACGATGGGGTACGCCCGTTCGTTACGGCGGAAGCCATCGGCCAGTGCTACAGTGCCGCCAAGTCGTACGGTGCGGCGATTCCCGTGGTGGATGTGGTCGATACGCTGCGCCAACTGCCTTCCGGTTCCTCCGGCAAGGATGCCATCCTCCATTCCGTCACCGTTCCCCGCAGCCAGTACAGATTGGTGCAGACCCCCCAGGTGTTCCGTGCCGACCTGCTCCGCAACGCTTATGCCCAGGAATACGTGGATGCCTTCACCGACGACGCCTCCGTAGTAGAGGCGCTTGGCCACGACGTGGCACTCGTTCCCGGCAACCGCGAGAACATCAAAATCACCACCCACTTCGACCTCATCGTGGCCCAATCCCTGCTGTAGCCACGCCCACACATACAACGACAGCGGCTACAACTTTGCAGTTGTAGCCGCTGTCGTTATGGCATTGAAGGTATCGTTCAGGCAGGGATGCCTATCCTACCCCCACACTTTTGTTTATCTTTCCTGTAATCAGGGACTGACTATCTGCCCTTGTACATGTCGTCGTAGTACTTTTGGTAGTCACCGCTCGTCACGTTGTCCATCCATTCCTGGTTGTCGAGGTACCATCGGACG
>CACYEC010000374.1 GCA_902773225.1 uncultured Bacteroidales bacterium | reverse complement strand
GACGAGGTGATTGTTCCGGCCAACACCTACATCGCTACCATTCTCGCCATCACGGAGAACGGTTTGAAACCCGTGTTGGTGGAACCGAAACTCAATACTTTGGAGATTGATGACGACCTAATTGAGGCAGCCATTACGCCCCGTACCAAAGCCACCTGCATCGTCCACCTCTATGGCCGCAATGCCTATACGGAAAAGATAGGTGATCTTTGCAAAAAGCATAACCTTAAACTTATTGAGGACAATGCGCAAGCCCACGGCTGCAAACATACGGATGGGCGTACCACAGGTTCAATCGGAGATGCAGCGGGTCACAGCTTCTATCCGGGCAAGAATCTCGGTGCTTTGGGAGATGGAGGTGCCGTCACGACAAATGATGAAGCGTTGGCGGAGGCTGTCCGCACCTTGGCTAATTATGGCTCGTCGAAAAAATATGTGTTCAAATACACTGGCCGAAACAGTCGTCTGGACGAGATTCAGGCGGCGGTGTTGGATGTGAAACTGAAATACTTGATGGAGGATAATGCTCATCGCAAGTTGATGGCCAATTACTACTACGACCATATCAACAACCCGCTTGTGTCGTTGCCTGACCGATTGCCCGATGAGCAGAACGCCTATCATCTTTTCCCGATATTAGTGGCTGACGGCAAGCGCGATGCCTTGCATGACTATTTGGAACAGAACGGTGTAGGTACGGTAATCCATTATCCCATCGCTCCCCACAAGCAAGAGTGCTACAAGGAATGGGACACCGTATGTTTACCTATTACAGAGCGTATTGCTGATGAAGAATTGAGTTTACCGATAGGACCTGCTATTACGATGGATGAGGTGGCGGAAGTTGTGAAACTGATCAATAAGTTTAAGTAATGGGAAAAAGAATTTGGATTGTCAATCCTCAAACAGGCTCACCTGAGAAAGCTGCTAATCCACGTTATTTGGAATTGGCGAAATACTTTATGGAAGCGGGTTATGACGTGACGACATTCAATTCCTCGCAGAGGGAGAACATTGCCATCCCTAATGGGAAATACTTGGAAAAACAGTATGGCGATTATAAGTTTGTGCATGTCTTCGCTCCTGATTTTGTGGGGAATGGTTTGAAACGGATGTTGTCGCTCCACAAGTTTGCACAAAATGTCTATAATCTGCATTACCGCTTTGAGAAACCCGATGTTATACTGCAGAATATTCATCCACCTTTTGATTATCCCATTGTTCGCCTGGCGAAAAAGTTAAAATGCAAGTATATTGCTGAGGCTTGGGATCTTTGGCCGGAAGATTTTGTTACCTTTGGACTTGTGGGTGCAAACAACCCCGCCATGAAGGTGGCATACGCTATTGAAAAACAATATTATTACCATGCCGATGATATTGTATTCACCTTCTTGGGTGCTTTCGATTACCTGAAGCGTCAAGGTTGGATGAAAGAGCAGGGCGGCAAGATAGACCCTGCGCACCTCCATTATATCAACAATGGTATAGACTTGGCACAGTTCGACCGTGACCGTGATGAACACCCTCGTCCTGATGTCGATATGAACGATGAAAGCCTTTATCGTATCGTATATTTGGGCAGTATCAACAAGGCCAATAACGTGAAAACCCTTATCGATGCTGCGGCTATCCTGAAAGAAAATCCCAAGTATCGTTTCTTTATTTATGGCAACGGGGCCTATCGTGAGGAATTGGAGCGTTATGTTAAAGAAAACAATATCAGCAATGTGGTGTTCAAAGAACCTCGCATCAGCTTTGCGGAGTGTGCTTGGGTGGTAAGTCGTGCCACGGTAGGTATTATGAACTACGAGAAGGGCTTTGGCCGTTGGGGTGTGAGTAGTGGTAAGATGTTCCAATACCTTGCTGCTGGCCGTCCCATTGTTTGCAACATAGACATCGCATACGACAACCTTATCGAGGACAATCAATTAGGCGTGGCCCGAGATATAGAAACTCCACAGGAGTTTGCAGATGCTATCCGTGGCATAGCCGAGTTGCCGAGAGAGGAATATGAAGCTATGTGCCGTCGTGTTTGTGAAGTGGCAGAACGGTTTGACTATAAAATGTTGGCTAAACGAGAAATTGAATTGTTAGGATAAATCATGTATAAGCATTTTCTAAAGCGAATCATAGGCTTTTTCGGGGCTTTGGTAGCGATCATCTTGTTGTCGCCGCTCTTCATCTTCGTTACCATCTGGCTTCACTTTGCCAACAAGGGCGCTGGTGTGTTTTTCCTTCAAAAACGACCGGGACGTGGT
>CACYEC010000373.1 GCA_902773225.1 uncultured Bacteroidales bacterium | reverse complement strand
AACTATGCAAGCAAATGATGAAAGTGAGCGACAACGACCTGAAAGTATATAAACTGAAGCGCCTTGAAATAACTAAAAAAGAAACAATTGACAGTGTCACAGCAGTGATAATCAATGAATTCAAAGAAAACAACGAACGTCTGGAAAAAGCGGTAGAAGAAGGAAAAAAGCAAAACGACCAATAATACTTGTCGTTATTGAGATTACACCCCACCTCGCCTTTCGGGCACCCCTTCCCTTAGATGGGAGGGGAGTCATGGCACGCCATGGCTTTGCCGAGCGTGAGCATTTTAGGCGATGCCAATGGTCAATGTTTTCAACAGTTGGTGTTGAAAAGTATTTGATAACTTTCTGATGATTGGGATATGGTATGAACGATTAAAGTCCTAATTTTGCAAAGTCCAAAATTGGAGCGCAGTCGAATTTAATCACGTTCATACAATCATCATGGCAGAGACAAAACGCAGAAACCCCAGTAAAAAACAAAACGATGCAGTGGCTCAGATGAGCGAATACGGTCATATCCAGCCACAAGCATTAGAGTTTGAAGTTGCTGTGTTGGGTGCCTGCCTGATAGAAAAGGACGCTTTCGGTCTGGTAAGCGACATTCTCAAGCCTGAGTCGTTCTACGACAACAAGCACCAGATTATCTACCGTGCCATCACACAACTGGCCACTGAGGACAAACCCATCGACATTCTAACGGTGACCGAGCAATTACGAGCCACTGGTGAATTGGAAAATGCTGGTGGTCCTTTCTACATCACAGAATTGAGTGGCAAGGTGATATCGTCGGCACATATAGAGTATCATGCCCGCATCATCGCCCAGCGTGCCTTGGCACGTCAACTCATCACTTATTCAAGTGAAATCCAGACCGACGCATTCGATGAGCAGCAGGATGTACAGGAGTTGATGCAACGGGCGGAGGCCCGGTTGTTCGAGTTGTCCAAGACCAACATGAAGAAGGACTACACGCAGATTAACCCCGTTATCAACGAGGCGATGGAACTGCTGAAAAAAGCCGCTGCCCGCAAGGACGGTCTCAGTGGTCTGGCCAGCGGTTTCGACGATTTGGACAAGATGACGAGTGGTTGGCAGAAGTCCGACCTCATCATCATCGCCGCACGTCCCGCCATGGGGAAAACTGCTTTTGTGCTGTCGATGGCACGCAACATCGCCATTAACAACAAGGTGCCAGTAGCGATGTTCTCATTGGAAATGTCGAACGTTCAGTTGGTGAACCGTCTCATCATCAATGTTTGCGAGATAGAGGGCGAGAAGTTCAAGAGCGGGCAGTTGGCCTCTTACGAATGGGGACAACTCGACTACAAACTCAACGACATGTACAACGCGCCCCTATATATTGATGACACCCCGTCGCTATCGGTCTTCGAACTCCGTTCGAAAGCACGCCGACTGGTGCGCGAACATAATGTTGAACTCATCATTATAGACTACTTGCAGTTGATGAACGCCAGCGGCATGAGTTACAACAGCCGACAGGAGGAAGTATCCACCATCTCGCGTTCGCTCAAGGGATTGGCCAAGGAACTCAACATCCCCATCATCGCGCTGAGCCAGTTGAACCGTGGTGTGGAGAACCGAGTGGCTGCCACTCCAGAGGGTGCAGCCGACAGCAAACGACCACAACTCAGCGACCTGCGTGAGTCGGGAGCCATCGAGCAAGATGCCGACATCGTATGCTTTATCCACCGTCCTGAGTACTATAAAATCTACAAGGATCCCAATGGCAACGACCTCAAAGGCATCGCAGAGATTATCATTGCCAAACACAGAAATGGTGCTGTGGGTGATGTCAGATTGCGCTTCAAATCGCATTTCGCCAGATTCCTCAATCTCAACGAGGGCAGTTTGGTGGGAAGCAACGGCCAAGAGTTGTCGTCGAGAATGAACCTGCCCGAAGCACCCAGTGGCGACAACGATGTACCACTCATCAACGACGACGTGTTCACCGACGGAGCGATTATCACGGATGCGCCGTTTTGAGGAGAGCATTAGATTATGGTAATCAGAACTAATAAGACTAAGAAAAATAGAGGAACTAAAATCACTAATAAAAGAATAAACCTGTTTTTTTGGCAAGAGAATTCTATCTATATACAAACTAAAATTGTAAGACAATTGAATGAAATCAGTTGGACGCTTTTCGAGAGAAACGCATCCAGCGAAAAGAGGGGGTGATTCTATCACCTCTTTTTTTTCTTTCATTCCTATTGTTTCTATAGTTTCTATAAAAATCGTCTTCTATCAAAGAAAAAATGCTAACTTTGCAATCAAAAGAAGAAACACTATGCTTTATCCAGATAATTTCGAATACAAACTTCGTTTTGATGTCGTGAGACAGCAACTGGCAGACGCATGCCTGTGCCCCTTAGGCACGGAACGTGTGACTCAGATGGAGTTTTGCTCCAACCACGAACGATTGATTACCATGTTGCGACAGACTTCAGAGTTCGTCACCATACTGCAAGAAGATGAGTTTCCAGACCAGCACTTCTTCGATGTGCGCCCGTCGCTGAAACGAATCCGTATCGCCCATACATTCCTTGAAGAACGAGAACTCTTCGACCTCCAGCGTTCTCTTTCCACCATCTGCGACATCGTGTCGTTTCTGAAGAAAGGACATGAACTCGACAACGGAGAAACAGCATACACCTACCCCACTCTGCATACACTGAGCCAGGATGTGCGCACTTTTCCTCAAGTGGTGAAACGTATCGGACAAATTCTTGACAAGTTTGGCAACATCAAAGACACCGCTTCACCCACACTCGCACAAATCCGTCACGACATCACCGCCACCACCAACAGCATCTCACGCTCCCTGCAGAGCATCTTGAAATCCGCGAAGAGCGACGGACTGGTGGATAAGGATATTGCCCCGACCATGCGCGATGGCCGTTTGGTCATTCCGGTCGCACCTGCACTGAAGCGCAAAATCAAAGGTATCGTTCATGACGAGTCCGACACTGGCAAAACCGTCTATATCGAACCCGCAGAGGTAGTGGAAGCCAACAACCGTATCCGCGAATTGGAAAGCGAGGAACGCCGCGAGATTATGCGTATACTACTGGAGATGGCCGACACGCTTCGACCAGAGGTGCAGGACATCATCTACAGTTATGAGTTCCTGGCCGACATCGACTTCATACGCGCCAAGGCTCGTTTTGCCATCGCCAACAACTGCCACGAACCCAAGATAGAGAGCCGTCCAGCCATTGACTGGGGCTATGCGACACATCCACTCTTGGAACAAGCCTTACGCAAACACGACAAGAAGGTGGTGCCACTCGACATCGAATTGACACCCAGCCAACGCCTGCTCGTCATATCAGGCCCTAATGCAGGCGGTAAGTCTGTGTGTCTGAAGACCGTAGGTCTGCTGCAATACATGATGCAGTGCGGAATGCTTGTACCCATGTCGGAGAGCAGTCGAATGGGTGTTTTCAAGAGCATCTTCATCGACATCGGCGATGACCAGAGCATCGAGGACGACCTCTCCACCTACTCCTCCCACCTGCTTCACATGAAGAACATCATGCGACACGCCGACGGCACAAGCCTCGTGCTCATCGACGAGTTCGGTGGGGGCACAGAGCCCCAGATTGGCGGTGCCATGGCCGAGGCCGTGCTCAAGCGAATCAACGCCAAGAAAGCCTTCGGTGTGATTACCACCCACTACCAGAACCTGAAACTCCTTGCCAAGGACACAGAAGGACTGGTAAACGGCGCGATGCTCTACGACCGAAACGAAATGCAACCATTGTTCCAACTCCGAATCGGCAACCCTGGCAGTTCGTTTGCCGTAGAGATTGCACGCAAAATCGGCATTCCTGCCGATGTCATCAAAGACGCTTCCAACATTGTGGGGCAGGACTATATCAACGCTGACAAATACCTTCAGGACATCGTTCGCGACAAACGCTACTGGGAGAATAAACGTGATGCCATCCACCAGCATGAGAAGCAGTTGCAACAGACCATCGACCGATACGAGAAAGAAATTGAAGCACTGAAAGAGGAAAAGCGTGAGATTATCGCCAAGGCCAAGGCTCAGGCGCTTGAAATCATCGCCCAGTCGAACTCGCGTATCGAACTGACCATCAAGGAAATCAAAGAAGCGGAAGCGGAGAAAGAACGCACCCGTCAGGCTCGACAGGAACTCAATGACTTCAAGCAAGAACTTCGGGAGATTGACCCAGGGTTGTTCGAGGGACGCATCAAACGTCAGATGGAAAAAGTAAAAGCACGCCAGGAACGGAAAAAGAAGAAAAACGACGAGAAAGCGGCAAAAGCCCAGAACACATCTGCGGGCGAGAACAAGAAACCTGTTAATGCCCCGCTTGCGGAGGGCGACTTCGTAGTCATCAAGGGACAAAGCACTGTAGGGCAGATTCAGAAAATCAGTGGTGCTCAGGCTCAAGTGATTTTCGGTTCGATGGTCACCAACATCGCCATTGACCGTCTGTTACCTTCCACTCCACCCAAGAAAGAAGAACGTGCCGACACCTTCCTTACACGACAGACCCAAAACGATATTAGCAACCGTAAACTGGAGTTCCGCCAGGACATCGATGTTCGTGGCATGCGAGGCGACGAGGCCGTTCAAGCCATCATGTACTACATCGACGATGCCTTGGTGGCTGGTGTTGCACGCGTGCGCATCCTCCACGGCACAGGGTCGGGCATCCTTCGCTCGCTCATCCGACAGTACCTCTCAAACATCGAGGGAGTAGCCGATTTCCACGATGAGGACATCCGTCTCGGCGGTGCCGGAATCACTGTGGTGGATTTGATTTAGGATATTTCCTAAACCACAGGAATTCGTTATAACGGGATATCGTGATTCCGTTATATCGAGTTTTGTAAATCAACGTGAAAAAAGGAATTCGTTATTTTTTCTGTATTTCCGAAAGTTTTCTTTTTTATTTAAGAATAAAGGTGTAAATTTGCACAAAATATGTAATTGATGTGGATAGATGCGCACCATTTTCTTGCCCATCTGTCCATCTTCGGCATAAATAAAACAATTCATAAATCTCAAAAATCGTTATGAAAATCTCACGTATTGATCATCTTGGCATCGCAGTCAAGAGCATTGATGAGGTGCTTCCCTATTTCGAGGAGGTACTCGGACTGAAGTGTTACGCAATTGAAGAAGTGGCCGACCAGAAGGTGAAGACAGCCTTCCTGAAAGTAGGCGAGGTGAAACTCGAACTCTTGGAGCCCACAAGCGAAGAGAGCGCAGTAGCCAAATTCATGGCAAACGGCGGACGTGGCGTTCATCATGTTGCTTTCGCCATTGAGGATGGCGTGGCCAACGCATTGGCTGAATGCGATGGCAAAGGCATACGTCTTATCGACAAGGCTCCCCGTCCAGGCGCAGAGCAGATGATGATTGCCTTCCTCCATCCAAAATCCACAGCAGGTGTTCTCACTGAACTTTGCGAGAAAGCCTGAAACATTGCAAGGAAAAATCCATAACAGATATGAGCAAACAAACAGAAAGAATCCAGGAGTTGATATCACTCCGTGAGAAAGCGCGCTTGGGTGGTGGTGAGAAAGCCATTGACAAGCAGCATGCCAGAGGCAAGTTCACAGCACGTGAACGTATAGCCATGCTCCTCGACGAGGGCAGTTTTGAGGAATACGACATGTTCAAACTCCACCGTTGCACCAACTTCGGCATGGAGAAGAAGCAATATCTTGGCGACGGCGTTGTCACCGGTAGCGGTACAATCAACGGTCGCCTTGTTTTCGTTTT
>CACYEC010000372.1 GCA_902773225.1 uncultured Bacteroidales bacterium | reverse complement strand
CTCATTATGATGAGTATTATTGGAATGAATATACTCATCCTAATGCAGATACAGCCATTGTGAATGCTTATAGGCGTGTCATTATTTCTATCAGTGTACATCGGCAAGACGGAAAAGAACCCAGTTTGGAGCAAATAAGACCAAAGATGAAACACATAAAAATGAATAGGGGTAATTTGGTACGCGTATTTGCATACATTAAGAAATCAGATGTCCCAGGTGAGATAGAGGATGAACATTCAATTGCCAATGTATCCATAGCTTCTGACTCTCTAGTGCAGACAGTTCAGGAGCCTTCACGTTTTGTTCCTGATGCTTTTGTGCATAAAATCATACAGATTGGTGATTTCAAGAAAATCTATCAGTTCTTAAAGGAGCAGAAGCAACAAGGACAAGTGCTTCAGTTTGGGGGACTCAAAGAGGTAGATGACTACGCTTCACTGGATCTGATTCTTTTCGATTTAAATAGTCAGGAAATAATAAGTATGCTTGGCCCGGAAAATACTAAGGGTAAGCGCATTAATCTGACTAACGGTTCAGAAGACTCATTGGATAATTATCCTGAGGACATGGTTGCAGTTATATGGTATATAAAATAGATAATATTTCAACGCATAATATGAATCGATTAATAATATTCATCATGTTTGTCTGCTCGACAATGGGAGTTGTGGCAAAACAAGATATCACGGTAGAAATCATTGATGGAATCTCAAATCGTGCTGTAAAAGAGCGTATGGAGATTTCTATATCAATGTTATTAAGCGAGATTAATCAGGCCTGTGCGCAGGAACGATCTTTGGAGTTGGATAATATTGACATGGAATTGAGTGGTAAGAGGTCGTTACAGTATCTTTGGGAAAATCTCCATTTCCTATGTGAAGACAACGTTATCAAGGAAAGGTGTTTGACTTCTGCTGATGGATTTGCCATTCGAAACATCTATATTCAGGTGAATCCAATGATAGAGGATTATCAAGATGAAAGAGAACGGGCATTGACAATTAGGTTAACTCGTGAAGGTAGAGTTGCCAGTGTTGTGATGGCTGCTTCTGATGAAGCTTATGAACGTATTGTAAGCAGAGGATTGAGTGTAACAGATTTGGAACGCAGACAGACTATTTTAGGTTTTGTAGAAAACTTCAGAAGCCACTATGACGAAAAAGACATCGCTGCTCTTAAACAGGTGTTTAGTGATGATGCGCTGATCATAACGGGGTCTGTTGTTATGAAGCGGGATTATACTGGTGACCAACCGCAGCTGAAACCAGAAATTACATATAAGACTCAGAGCAAAGTTGAATATCTCAACAACCTGGCAGCCAATTTTAAGCGTAATAAATACATTAAAGTGACGTTTAGTGAAATCGAAGTTGTACGTCATCCGACAAATCCAGACTACTATGCTGTGACATTGCGTCAGCATTGGAAATCCAGTAGTTATGAGGACGAAGGTTATTTAGTGTTGCTTTGGGAGTTCCGTGATGGGCAGGATCCAATCATTCATGTCCGTACTTGGCAGCCAGAGCGAATTGGGAATCGCTCTATAACGCGTGAAGAAGTCATTAACATCATGGATTTTACCATTCCAAAGAAGAAGTAATTTATTTAGGTTTGTTATTAAAATATGATAAGGGTTTTACTATTGCTGATATGTTTTTTGCCGATTGTTGCAAACTCGCAACAAGTCAGTGTGTCAAGCATGAAAGAAACAACGGATTTCATACCTGGTGATGATCAAAGGAAAGATTTCAATGGTGACCTGTGTGCTTTAGTAAAGGTACAGGTGGTTGATGATATTGCTGATATAGAAGGTAATATCATGGGGGATATTGTGAATAAAGGTGTGGAAAAATGGGCATATATGGCTAAAGGCTCAAAAAGCATGAAGATTCATCTAAAGAATTATCTGCCAGTCGAGGTAGTGTTCAGCAAATACAAAATAAACAGCCTGAAGAGCAATCGAGTATATCAGATTGTACTGAATGCAGAAAAAATAGATGATAAGCCAAAACTGGACAGGGTGGAGATGAAAGATATGAGTTATATTCTCTGTAAGATTGTCAGTGTCAAAGGCGGTTACATCTCATTTAAACAGGATGAGATTGATGGAGTGTTGAAAGTGCCAGTGAAAGAGGTCTCGAAAATTAAATATGTGAGTGGTGCCGTAAAAAAATTCTAAATTATGAATATGATGATAAAAAGAATCTATATTACAGTCGTTATATGTATGTTGGGGTTTGTCTCTGTCAATGCACAGAAAGATGTGATTATCTTGCGAAGTGGCATGGATGACCAGGGTCAAGTTGTTATGGTCAGTAATGATGTAACAGTTTTCAAGAATTCCAGTGGGGAACAACGGAAAATTCCCAATCGTAATTTGTATATGATAAAGTACGATAAACGTGGAAATGTTTTTTTTACAGAAACTGGGGAACGCATTACTGATAACGAGAACGAGGGCAAAACTCCGAAAGGCAGCTCATTAATATATCTGATTGAAGGAAAGGAAATTGTTGCTTTCGATGTGTCTATAGATGTCAATAATGTTTCTTATTTTCCCATAAACAAAAAGGGATCTTTTCTTCCTTTTTCATCAAAGAAATCAGATACTCAAGTTACCATTCCCAAGGAAAGAGTCTTTTTGATTAAGCATCAAGATGGAACAAAGGATTTGATAACAGATTTTGAGACGATTAAGGAGCGAAAGGCAGAAGAGCTTGCCCGTAAGAGGGCTCAAGATGAAAAGGCAAAACGGGAAGCTTGGTTAAGATCATTCCCTAAGTCTGCCACCATTATCACAAAGAAAGAAATAGTCATTAATGCAATAGTCCTTTCAGATGATGAGAATGTTATTTCTTTTAAAAGAATAACAATGTCTAATAGTCCGATCTTTATGATGGATAAAGAGCATATACAGGATGTTTTTTATAAAGATTTGTAAGTATTTTACTAATAACACTCATAATAGTTATTTATATGAAACAGGAAAAAGAAGACAAAGAACTTCAGACGAGGCGTCAGTTCTTTAAAAAAGCGGCAAAAAGTTTGTTGCCAATGTTGGGAGTGATAGCTGCAGGTCCTACTGTTGTAATGAGCAGCTTGACATCTTGTTCTTCAAATGGATGTGATGGTTGTGAGGCTGCATGTATGGACAACTGTGAAACAACATGTAAAGGCACATGCTATGAGTCTTGCTATTATTCTTGTGATAGCTCTTGTGAAACAGAATGCACTGATGATTGTACTGCAACTTGTGGATATTCTTGTTATAGTAGCTGCAAAGGCACTTGCGATAGTACCTGCTCGGGGACTTTAACATCAAGTGGATGTTCATCATGTTCTGGTTCATGTATGGGAGATTGTGAGGGAACTTGTGAGGGACTTTGTGCTGTTGGATGTACAGGATCTTGTTCAGCTAATTGTTCTAGTGGATGTACACGTACCTGTGCTGATAATTGTAGTAGCAATTGTACAGGTGGATGTGATACAACTTGTACACGCTCCTGTGCAGATAATTGTAGTAGGGATTGTACAGGTGGATGTGAAGGAAACTGTACTGGGCAATGTAGGCAGTATTGCACAGCATCGTGCCGCGACGACTGTACAATAAGCTGTAAAATTACTTGTAGCTCATCTTGCACAGGTGGCTGTCATTTCACTTGCTCTGGTAGTTGCAAAGGTATGTGTAGATTAGTAAGTCGTTAATAATGATGTCTCAAAAAATTAAAGATAACTCAGAAGGGTGGCAGTCAGGAATGGCTAGATCCATAACATTTATAGTTACGAAAGACTGCCAATTAGCGTGTAAATATTGTTACTTAGTAGGAAAGAATACTAAGGAACGTATGGATTGGAAGATTGCTAAAGAAGCGATTGACTATATATTGGATAGAGAGCGAGAGTTTCCTGAAGAATCTGTTGCTTGGGAATTTATAGGTGGAGAACCATTCTTGGAAATAGAACTAATAGACAAAATTTGTGATTATTTGAAAAAAGAGATGTACAGAAGAGACCATCATTGGTTCAATTCCTATAGATTTTCATTTTCTACGAATGGCATTAATTATCATGAGGATAAGGTGCAAAACTTTATAAAAAAGAATTATAACCATCTAAGCATAGGAATTACGATTGATGGAACAGAACTCAAGCATGATTTAAATCGAGTATATAAACATTCCGAGAAAGGTTCATATAAAGATGTAGTAAAAAATATACCTTTATGGTTAAAACAATTTCCTGGGGCTGCAACAAAAGTGACTATAAGCTCGACGGATATTCCGTACATTAAAGACAGTGTCCTCCATCTTTATAATCTTGGCATTAAAGAAGTTAATATAAATTGCGTTTTCGAGGACGTTTGGGAAGAAAACGATGATGTTGACTTTGAGAATCAGCTGATAGAATTGGCAGATAATATTATTGATAATGGATATTATAAAGAATATGCATGTTCATTCTTTTCTGAATTTATAGGTAAACCTATGGACAAAGAGCTTGATAATCAAAATTGGTGTGGTGCTGGTAAAATGTTGTCTATTGATGCCGCTGGTAATTTCTATCCTTGTACTCGCTTTGCCCAATACTCTTTAAGAGACAAACCCGCTTGGATTATTGGAAATGTAAGAGATGGTATTGACCAAAACAAGCTTCGTCCATTCTTAACGCTTGATCGTACAACGCAGAGTAGTGATGAATGTATTAATTGTGAGGTTGCCAGTGGTTGCGCATGGTGTCAAGGTGAGAATTATGATGCCGCTGATACTCATACTATTTATCAACGAAGTACAGCTATCTGTAAAATGCACAAGGCTCGTGTACGTGCCAACAACTACTATTGGAATAAACTCTATCGAAAATTAGAGATGGAAGGTATGAAAGAAGAATATGAGAGACAGAAAACAAAAGTAAAAGAATCAATTTGCTGATGATATGTTGACACACCTTATTATATTATTAGACGACACAAGTCCATCATATTGCCATTATGATGTAACTTTAAAAGAACGGAGACTTATAGGGCTTGATGATCTAAAGTCTGGCATTCTCTTTGCAATGAAAGAAAACTTAAATATTCAGTTTGTCTATCCGAGCTATGAGTTGCCAGAGGAATATGTTGAGGCTATTGAGTCAATAGACCATACGAAAATAAAACCAGATTCTCAATCAGATGAAGCCGATGTTCTAATTTTGTCAGATTGGAAAGAGGTGATAACTGATATCGCATATAATAGCACATGTATCATTCGGGCAAGCAGGACAGAGCTACTTGACAATCGAAAACAGTTAAAAGCATTAATGAGTAAGATCTCTAGACTTAATATTGCTATAACAGATGTAGATATCTTTTCAGATAATGATATAGATTCATACAAGAATTTGTTGAGTTGTATTGCTGACGATGTTTATGCAATTATAAAGACAGGTAAAAGTCTTCAAGTAAATTTATTGACAGACCTTATGATGCTTGACGAAATGAATAATTGCAATGCTGGTGTCAATAATATTACCCTAGCTCCGAATGGAAGATTTTATCTCTGTCCAGCCTTTTATTACAATAATTCACAAGACGAAGTTGGTGATTTGAGAACTGGTCTAAAGATTAAAAATCAGCAGTTGCTAAGGTTGGATCATGCTCCAATATGTCGTAATTGTGATGCTTTTCAATGCAAACGATGTATTTGGTTGAATGGTAAACTGACATTGGATAGAAATACTCCATCACATCAACAATGTGTGATAGCACATTTGGAAAGAAATTCCTCGTGTGATTTATTGGAGAAACTTAATCGTAATGGTGTTAAAATAAATAATACTCATAAAATTATAAAAAAACAAGAATTAGATCCTTTTAATATTGTAAACAGATGGAAATGACAAAGATTGTGGGGCAGGTGACCCCCGAGGAGCGTGATGAGATTCAAAAGCTCTTCGAACGGAAGAATGGTTTGACTGAGTTAGCCAAGATCTTGACGGCTGATAATGAAGAACTGTATCAGAAACTTGTAAAAGACATGGGTGAGACAGGAACTAAATTCCAGCAGTGGTGGGACACCAAGGCAAAGCAATATGGCTGGGAGAGTCACCCAAAGGGTAATTGGGAGATAAACTTCCAGACATGTGAGATTACTCTTGTTGTAAACGAGGCATGATGATGGTGCAGTTATTGTTTATTGGTTCTACTGAACTGATGCTTATTGCAGGCATTGCCCTTCTACTTTTTGGTGGCAAAAAGCTTCCAGAAATGATGAGAGGCATGGGGCAGGGAGTTAAGGAATTCAAGAAAGGCATGCATGAAGTCTCTGAGCCCATACAAGAGGTGAAAGATACTATCAAGGAAGCTACTGACATGAATTCTTATACGGAATTAACATCAGAACCTGATGCCTCAAAATAGACATAAGGAGAATCAAGAGCTTATGACATTTGGCGGACACTTGGAAGTGTTTCGCCAAATGATTTTTCGTATCCTTGTTGTTGCAGGTGTGATCTCTATGGTTGTTTTCTATTTCAAGAATGTAACATGGAATATCTTACTTGCTCCAAGTGAATGGGATTTTTGTACTTATCGTTGGATAGAGAATATCGTGTGTTCTATTGGGATGGGGTTCCATTTTGAAGAATATCATGTCAATCTGATTGCGACAGATTTATCAAGTCAATTTATGACACATATCAGTACTGCTTGTTATATGGGGTTATTGGGCGCATCGCCGTATGTGTTATATGAACTATTCCATTTCATTACTCCAGCACTCTACGAGAATGAACGACAATATTCCGTTCGGGTAGCAGGAACGATTTACTTGCTTTTTATTATAGGTGTGCTGATGAGCTATTTCATATTATTTCCTATCTCTTTCAGATTCTTGGGTACTTATAGTGTCTCGAAAAGAGTTGTCACTAACATCACACTAGATTCGTACATTTCGACGTTTATCTCATTGACGCTTGTGATGGGGATTGTATTTCAACTGCCAGTTATTGTTTTTTTTCTTGCAAAAATGGAGATTATTACAAAAGAGTTGTTATCTCAGTATCGCCGTCATGCTTTTGTCATTATCATGATGATAGCGGCCATTATTACACCTCCAGATTTGATGACGTTGATACTTGTTACAATTCCTTTGTACTTGCTTTATGAAATAAGTATCAGGGTAGTTGCATGGGTAGAACATTAGAGAGAGTTTGAAACAGATTCTACAACTCATTGTATGAAAATCTTACTTCCTTCTACTGCAATCTTACTACATACAACAGTTGACAATTTGTCTATTCCCTGTTCTATGTAAGCATACGGCAAGGAAGGATAGAGCTTTAGAGATCGGAGGTTCTCGCAATTCACGATAACCTCATCGTGCAAACAGAACGGCAGATTGCACTAATAAAATACTTGACATAACACTACAACCATTTGTTAATTTTTGAAGCAAGAACAAAGAGAAAGTAACGATAGAATTACCTGTATTTGATGAAATGTTAACAGTCACAGTAAACAAGAAAGAGCAAAGACTACACGAGGATGCTGCAATCTTTATAATCCAACGTTATTCCTGGTATTATAAAACTTATGAAAAAGATTAAGAGTGAGCCAGAGATCTCAAGGAATGGCTTTAGTAGATATCTGTATAGAGAAACTCCTGCCCTCCTCTGATGAGACGTCAGAGGAAAAGAGTTCTTTTGTCCAGACCTCATTTAGCGTAATAGAATCATCTATTCTAACAGTCTCAATATTGTCTCTGGAGTCGTTTGCATTTTGGTGATGGCACATAAGCCAATACCCATATCCTTCACACTGGCACCACAAGATTTTTGCGTTCTCAGATACGCATGGGCTCAACCATCGGTTACAGATTCTGACCTGACCCCAGATATTTATGGGGCGAACTGCGTTAATTCTCCAAAATCTTTTTGCTACGTCAGCATTATTTTCTATCTTTGCGCCAGAAACCAATAAACTATTTATTACAATGGTATATAATGAGTTAGGAAAGACGGGAATGAAAGTGTCGAACTTGGGTTTTGGCG
>CACYEC010000371.1 GCA_902773225.1 uncultured Bacteroidales bacterium | reverse complement strand
ATAATCTGTTCGGGAAAACTCATCATCATGCGGCAGCTCATTAATATAAACTCGCACCTTCAGATTAACAAGGATCTGCCTTTGTCGGGCATCAATGCTCCTCTTGAGGATTCTTATCCCATAAATTGTCCTTTCATCAATACCCTGCTCATCAGCAAGCCATCTTTTCAACTTGCTTTCCTGCGCTGCCACCTCCGGGAGAACCCTTATTAAGAACTCACTTGTCATCGTTTATGATACTTATAACACGACGACTGAGTTCTTTGCCAACGACCTCGGCTGCCTTATAACTCCAATGACTATTGTTGAAGAGGAACACATCCTTCTCACCTTTTTCGAGAAGTGGTTGTAGATAGTATTTACTAAGCATCACTTCAGGTATGTCACCAAGTACATCCATAACGTCCTCATTAATTTGCTTCGGATGAGGATACGGATTGTCAACGATAAAGTCCTGATATAAGTCATACTTATCAACAGGCAACATGAACATTAGTACAAATCCTCGCTCATGAGCCATTTGGGTTAACATATCAAATACTTCCTTAATTTTATGTTTTACAGCGTCATCTATATAGATTCCGTTAAGAATATCTGCATAATAAAAATATAAGGTTCGAGGCTTGTCACACTCAAAAAAATCACGGCTGAGAGTGGCCGAATATACAGGACAACGAACACCTAGACGATACATAACATAATCACGAGTACGCAGCAAAGACCACTTATTTGTATTTGTTTCTTCATCAACATCGTCAGTAGAAATCTCCACGTCCGGTTTCTCTATTTTATCAACACTAAAGTTATTAATCCTTATAGGGAAGTCACGCTCCCCAACCTCAACGACCATCACGTCAATGTTTGTCGAGTCAACAACTCCCCAATCTAACAGATTGTAAGCATATTGTATCGGACTGTCGTACAAGTTCCGTTTTGTATTGGCAACAGTAAGGCCTTCAGCAGACATGTAGTTCTGATATCCAAATTCACCCAGCTGAGAGAAAGAGTCACCGACTGTTAACACATTAACATGAATGTCCTTCAAGTCTTCCGTTGCATTTACATCAAAATAAGTTTTTTCCTTCATCCCTCGAGAAAAAATTCTCTCTTCATATTCTTCTTCAAATTCGATCAATGCAAGATTTCCCAGATCACCAGTTGCTCTAGGAACGACATGGAGCGAAACATAGGCTTCCAGCCCAAATAGTATCAAAAAGACGGGAAGGACTGTATATGATAACTTAATTAGGAATTTCTTCATTATGTCAGAACTGGAAATAAATAAAAGTCTCAACTTCTCCTGCAAAAACGAACAATGCAGCAGCTATCCCCGAATATAGGAGATATCGGACTGTCGTATATTTAAAAATACCGTCTATTGGCAACTGCAGCGGATGTTCACGCTTTCTTGTAGTCCATTCAAGAACTAGCACAACTAAGATAAACGCAGGAATTCCTTTCTTAATAGGCAGACTTGGCATTGAAAATAGTGAAGTCGACAGAATTCCTTTGAAAAAGGAGTACGCATCAGTTAGGCTGTTTGCATGGAAGATAATGAATCCGAGAGAAACAAAGAAGTAATTCAGTACCATCTTCCAAAAATCCTTCACCATAGGCAAGCCATAATTACCGAGCCTTAGCTTCTTGTTTTTACCAAATGAGCCAGACATTACCAAAGGCACATAGAGCATTGCATGATAAAAACCAAAAAGTCCAAAAGTCCAATTAGCCCCATGCCATAGTCCAATGAGAACGATATTAATAGTTACAGCAAGAAGGACCCCCCATTTGGCCATATTGCGAAAAGCGATATTCAATGGCATAAAGACGTAATCCGTAATCCATGAGGTCAGCGACATATGCCAATTACGCCAAAATTCTGCAATGTTGCGTGCCAGCAGCGGATGGTTAAAGTTGCGAGTTATTCTAAATCCAAGGATTTTACCTACACCAATAGCCATGTTGGAATAGCCATCAAAATCTGTATAGATTTGCATTGTGTATAAGAAAGTCCATAACAGGAGGGTTGATCCTGTATGGCTAGCATAATCTGCCCAAACATAATCAGTTACTGAAGCCAAGTGATCCGCAATACAGATCTTTGTGAACATACCCCAAAGAATCTGTCGGCAACCATCAACAGCCTGTGCATAGTCCAAAGAATGAGACCTTCGCAATTGTGGGATAAACGTATTCGGACGGTCAATAGGTCCCGACAACAGTGTTGGGAAAAACGCTATATATGTTGCAAACTCAATAAAATCCCTGCAAGGCTCAATATGTTCTCTGTGAATCTCGATGATATAACTGATAAGTTTGAAAGTAAAGAAACTTACGCCTATAGGTAAGACTATGTTTAAAGTTGCCCACGTCGTTTTGAAACCTATGGCATTGAGCAATTCTGCAATTGATTCTGCAAAGAAATTCAGATACTTAAAATACAGCAACAATCCTATTCCAAGACAGACACCAAACGTGGTCAACCGAGATGCATTCTTCTGATGCTGCTTCTGCATTTCACTCTCAAGCCATGCGCCAAGGCCATAAAAAACAATGGTGGCTCCCAAAAGTAGCGGGACCATCGTCCAGTCGGCAACACCATAAAAGAGATAGCTCGACAGCAACAGCCATAAATTCTGGAAACGAGGATGCTTCTTGCTGGCTGGAAGGTAGTAAACAGTAAAAACTACGATAAAAAACAGCAAGAACCTGACAGAATTGACGACCATTAATGAACTAAACGATTTACAATATGAATAATTACAGTTTTTCCATCATTGAGTCAACCATCTCACCGACATTATTCCACTTCATGATCTCTAACGAAGTGAACTTGATCTTGAAAGCCT